>DAIAMA010000329.1 GCA_027438535.1 bacterium | reverse complement strand
AACCTTCCTTGGCGAGCTTGTCCCAAGCTTCTTCTTGCGCTTTATAAGCAGGCAAGGTTTGTTCGAGTTTGGATTTGTTGCTAGAGGCGCGCCATGAGGCAGGCTTGACGCAAGCCGAAGTCGCCGAGCGCATGGGAACGCACGCTCCCGCGGTGGCACGGTTGGAACGTGCCTTGGCGTCGGGTAAACATTCACCCTCGGTGGCAACAATCCGGCGGTACCTGGCGGCCTGCGGCAAACAATTGGTGGTGGATACCTGCCCGGCATAGAGCGCGTCGCTGCCGTCGTAGACGCGTCCGATGCCGGTGTCTTCCAGATTGATTTTGATCAGCCAGCCGAGCATGGCGGCGCGGTCGGCTAGGTATAGGTCGGTCAGGTTGAGATCGTGGATTACCATTAGGAGGCCGATATGAGTATTCGCAGCGAGGATTTGCCAGGAATGGACTTTTCGTATGTCGCGACCAACAAGCGCATCCCGCCCACCCATCCCGGCGACATTTTGCTGCACGACTTCCTGGAGCCGTTGAGCATGAGCACCAATGCGCTGGCGACAGCCTTGCCTGTGCCGGCCAACCGGATTACGGGCATCCTGAACCATACCCGCGGCGTTTCGGCGGATACGGCATTGCGACTGGCGCGCTATTTCGGTACCTCGCCGGAGCTCTGGCTGGGCTTGCAGGCGGATTTCGGTTTGAGAACTGCGCAAGCGGAGATCGGCCGCCGCTTGGAAAAGGAAATCGCGCCTTACCCTGCGACGGCGTAGCGTACCCGCCATCCAAATAATCCGCGCTTGCAAATACTGCCTCACCGCTCCCGCCCCGCCTCGTGAAACGCTTTCTGCACCGGTGAGAGCAGATACTCCAGCACGGTGCGCGTACCCAGCTTCACTTCGGCCGAGACTTGCATGCCGGGGGTGAGGTGAAAACGTTCGCCGTCGGCAGCGAGGGTTTGCGCTTTGAGGCTGACCAGAGCACGGTATCTTGCGGCTTGCTGGCCGTCTTTGTTGTCCGCTGTATTGGGTTGTTTGTCGCTGGCATCCGCGCCGATGTGGATAACGGTGCCGTCGACCATGCCGTATTTCTGGAATTGGTAGGCGAGAATTTTGATCTTGGCGGGCTGCCGAGTGTGGATGAAGCCGGCGTCTTCGTTCTCGACCCAGACTTCGGCTTGCAGGAGTTCGTCCTTGGGTACCAGCGTCATGAGCACGGTACCGGGGGAAACGACGGTGCCCGGCGTGTGGGTGGCGAGGTCTTTAATGATGCCGGCCTGCGGAGCTTTGAGTTCGAGCAAGGCATTTTTGTGGGCTTGCTTGGCCGAATCTTGTTCAAGCTTTTGATAATCGCCGTAGGTATCGCCGCGCTCTTTTTGCAGTTGGCTTTTATAGTTGGAGCTGATTTGGGCTAGGCGTTTTTCGGATTGAGCGATGCTGGATCGCAGGCTCGATACGGTATGGATCTGGGCGCGCAGGTCTTGTTCTTTTTCGATGCGCTCGCGGCTTTTGTCACCGGCCATGAGCTTGCCAGCAAAACCTTCCTTGGCGAGCTTGTCCCAAGCTTCTTCTTGCGCTTTATAAGCAGGCAAGGTTTGTTCGAGTTTGGATTTG
>DAIAMA010000328.1 GCA_027438535.1 bacterium | reverse complement strand
GAACGGCCGCGCGGCTCACCCGGCAGCAGCGTAAGAAAAGCAGTGTGCTCGGTCCACAGATTGTGGATGGTCTGATGTTCGTCGTACTCGATCACCACGTCTTCGGTGGCCCCGACCAGCGCTTTGAGCCGCGCCTCGGTAGCGCGCAGGCCTTGTTCCGCGGTGCGCCGCACCAAGGCCAGGGATAAATCGTTGGCAATCGTACACAGTAAATTGATTTCCGCCTGGCGCCAGGTACGCCCGGCGGTTTCACAAAATAGACCGAGGAAGCCCGCTAGCTCGCCGCGGATCAGCAGCGGGATGCACAATACATTATCGATGCCGAGCGGTTGGAACAGCGTGCGCTCGGCTGCCGCCAATTCCGCGACGGGCGCGGCGAGTACCATACCGACATGCAGCTTGTCGCTTAAGCCCGGATAGTCCTGGAAGGCGATGTGGTGGAATGTCGTGTGCCGGTTCAGCAGGCTGGTTCCCGCAAGCGACCAGGTGGAGGCGAGCCGCACCCCGGTCCGGCCCTGGGCGTCGACCCCATTCAAAAATAGGCAGCATTGACCGACGGTGGTGGTTTCCACCAGAACCCGCAATACTTCGGTCCAGTTTTCCTCGCTGGTATTTTCCAGCAGCAATAAAGTGATCTTGGAAAGCGCGTCGAGATAGCGCTGATAGAGTTCCAGCTCGGCGCGCCAGACATCCGCGCCGATAGCGCCGGAGTGATCAGCGGGAAGCATGCGTCACGGACATGTGATTGGCGATGCGCACGAAATCGGCGACGGCGAGATTCTCCGCGCGCAGTCCGGCATCGATGCCGAGCGCCGTGAAGTCCTGATCCGAAAGCTGTGTTTTAAGAGCGTTGCGCAAAGTTTTCCGCCGGGTGGAAAAAGCCGCTGCCACGATCTTAGCAAAAATCGCCGGATCTTGTGCGGGATACGGAAGGGGATGCAGCGGCAGCATGCGTACGAAGCTGGATGTTACCTTTGGCGCGGGGTAAAAGGCGTCCGGCGGCACATCGAACAAATGCAGGATTTGAAATCGGTATTGCAGCATCACCGTGAGCCGGCCGTAGGCGGACGACGCGGGCCGGGCAATCATGCGCTCCACCACTTCTTTTTGCAGCATGAAGTGCAGATCGCGAATGTTTGCGGAAAAATCGGCGAGATGAAATAACAAGGGCGTCGAGATGTTGTAAGGCAAGTTACCGGCAATGCGCAGCGGACCGGCAATGCGGGAAAAATCGAACCGGAGCGCATCGCCTTCATGGAGGGTCAGCCGTGCGGGCGGAAATTCCGCATGCAGCCGCGCGATCAGATCGCGATCGATTTCGACCACATGCATATGCGGCAATTGTGCCAACAGCGGGCGCGTGAGCGCGCCCAGCCCCGGGCCGATTTCCACCAGCATATCGCCGGCTTGCGGGCGAATGGCGTCGATGCACGCGCGCACGAAGTGCGCGTCGCGCAGGAAATTTTGGCCGAAGCGTTTTTTAGCGTGATGGGGCATGGGTGATTGGGTGATTAGGTGATTAGGTGATTGGGTGATTGGGTGATTGGGTGATTGGGTGATGTGGGGTTACCGTTCACCACGCACTATGTTTACCCGATCATCTAC
>DAIAMA010000327.1 GCA_027438535.1 bacterium | reverse complement strand
CCGCGCTCAGGTAGTCGCCGGACAAAGCTTGCTTGGGTACGAAGGCGACCGAGTGCACCAGGCCGTCCAGGCCTTCCCAGCGGGTTTTCAGATCGGCGAATAATTGTTCGATTTGTTCGTCGAATCCGACGTCGCAGTTGAATATCAGGCTGGAACCGAAATCTTTCGCCAGATTCTGCACGCGCTCCCTGGTGCGATCGCCTTGATAGGTGAACGCCAGTTCCGCGCCTTCGCGCTGCGCCGCCTTGGCAATGCCGTAGGCGATGGAACGGTCGGAAAGCAAACCGGTGATCAGGATTTTTTTGCCCGCGAGAAAACCCATGGCGTATTCCTTCTTTGGATGTGGCGAAACGCGCATTATAAAGCAAGCGGCCGCGGCGCTGCTGGGAGGAATTTGCGCTAAACTCTCGCCCCATGTCTCGATTTTTTCGCGTCTGTGCCGGAGTATTGCTGCTGTCGCTTGGGGCGGGGTGCGGCAAGACGCCGTGGAACGACCCCTATCCCGAAGCCGAGCGCGGGCAAAATATTTTATACAGCGCATTTTCGGAGCGCCCCAAACACCTCGATCCCGCGCAGTCGTATGCTTCCAATGAGGTGGTGTTCATCGGCCAGATCTATGAGCCGCCGCTGCAATACCACTACCTTAAGCGCCCTTATACCCTCGAACCCCTGACCGCGCGCGAGTTGCCGCAAGCGCGCTTCTACGACAAGCAAGGCCGGCTGTTGCCGGCGGATGCAAAGCCGGCGCAAGTCGCGGTGAGCGAGTACGTGATTCATATTCGCCCCGGCATTTTCTATCAACCGCATCCGGCGTTTGCGCGCGATGCGCAGGGACGCTTGCGCTATCAGCATCTGAGTGCGCCGGAACTAGAGAAAATCAACAGCCTGAACGATTTTAAATATAGCGGCACGCGCGAATTGACCGCGGACGATTACGTCTACGAGATTAAGCGCCTGGCGCATCCGCGGCTGAATTCACCGATCTTCGGCCTGATGGCGAATTACATCCTGGGCCTCAAGGAATACGGGGCCTTGCTGGCGCGCGAGGACAAGCGCTTGAGGCAGGAAAATAGCGCGGCGTATCTCGATCTCAGGCGCTACCCGCTGGCCGGCGCCGAGGTGGTGGACCGCTACACTTATCGCATCCGGCTCAAGGGCGTGTATCCGCAATTTCTATATTGGCTGGCGATGCCGTTTTTCGCGCCGGTACCGTGGGAGGCGGAACAGTTTTATGCGCAACCGGGCCTGCGGGAAAAGAACCTGGTGCTGGATTGGTATCCGGTCGGCACCGGCCCCTATATGCTCAGCGTCAACGACCCGAACCGGCAAATGGTGCTGGTGAAAAATCCCAATTTCCACGGCGAGCGCTATCCGAGCACGGGCGAGCCGGGCGATCGCGCGCGCGGGCTGCTGGCGGACGCGGGGAAGCCGATGCCGTTCATCGATAAAGCGGTGTATAGCCTGGAAAAAGAAGATATCCCGTACTGGAATAAATTTCTCCAGGGTTATTACGATGCTTCCGGCATCAGTTCCGACACCTTCGATCAAGCGATCAAAATCGGCGCGCAAGGCGAGGCCGGGCTGACGCCGGATATGCAGAAGAAAGGCATTCAATTG
>DAIAMA010000326.1 GCA_027438535.1 bacterium | reverse complement strand
CGGCGAGGGCTGCGAGATCGCATCCCGCCTCGGTATGCCCGGCGCGCACCAATACCCCGCCTTTCTGCGCCATCACGGGGAAGATATGGCCGGGCTGGACGATATCCTCGGGCCTCGCATCCTGCGCCACCGCAGCCTGCACGGTTCTCGCCCTGTCGGCAGCGGAAATGCCGGTCGTCACGCCCTTCGCCGCTTCTATGGAAACGGTGAAATTGGTTCCCATGGGGGCGCGGTTGGCGGAGACCATGAGCGGCAGGTTCAGCTGCCTGCAGCGCTCTTCGGTGAGGGTGAGGCAGATCAGCCCGCGGCCGAATCTCGCCATGAAATTGATCGCCTCGGGCGTGACGCAATCCGCCGCGAGCACTAAATCGCCCTCGTTCTCGCGGTCTTCCTCGTCCACCAGAATGACCATCTTACCGGCCTTGAAGTCGGCGATAATGTCTTGTATAGCGCTTATCATTTGAATTTCTGTACCACGGAAATCGCGGCGCACGCGGGGAAAGCTGTGATTATCTCATGTCTGGGAAGCATTTGGATTTTACGCCGAGAACACGGTGTTCTTTGCAACAAAAAATCATTTGCCCGCATAATGCAGCAAGCGTTCGGCATAGCGTGCCAGCAAGTCCACTTCCAGGTTCACGCGGCTGCCCGGCTTGAGATGCTTGAGCGTGGTCACTTCCAGCGTATGCGGAATCAGATTCACGTCGAAGCGATTTTCCGCCACACGATTCACCGTCAGGCTCACGCCATTGATCGTAATCGAACCTTTGGCCGCGACATATTTTGCGATATCTTGAGGGGCGGTAATTTCCAGCACATAGCAATCGCCCGCCGGCGCAAAACGCAGCACCTCGCCCACGCCGTCCACATGCCCGCTGACCAGATGGCCGCCGAGCCGATCCGCGAGGCGTAGCGCCTTTTCCAGATTCACTTCACCGCCCGAGGCAAACCCGGTCGTGCAGCGCAGCGTTTCGGCGGACACATCCACATCGAAACTCGCCGCTTGCTTTTCGATCACGGTCAAGCACACGCCATTAACCGCGATGCTGTCGCCCAAGCGCACGTCGGCCAAATCCAATCCGCCCGCGGCGATGGTCAAGCGCACGTCCTGGCCGCGCGCTTGACTGCGCGCAATGCTTCCTACTGCTTGAATGATCCCGGTAAACATCGTTAACTCACCCGCGCGATCACGCGCATATCCGTTCCCACTTGCCGCACATCGCGCAGCGCCAAATTCTTACGTTCGTCCATGCGGCTCAAGGCCGGCAGCGCGAACAAGCCGCGCGCCGCATCGCCTAGCAACATCGGCGCGAGATACAGCACCAGCTCATCCACTAGCCCGGCAGCGAGCAGCGCGCCATTCAATGTCGCGCCCGCCTCTACCATCAACTCATTCACTTCGCGCTCGGCTAATAAGGTCATGAGCCGTGCCAGGTCGATGCGCCCATCGCTGCCCGGCAACACCACGACCTCCGCGCCCGCCTGGCGCAATGCCTGGATTTTCGCCCGATCGACGAGCGCGCTCGCGATTATCACGCCGCCGCCCGCTATTATTTTCGCGCCCAGCGGCGCACGCAATTGCGAATCGACCACCACCCGCAAGGGCTGGCGCGGTATTGCGATTTC
>DAIAMA010000325.1 GCA_027438535.1 bacterium | reverse complement strand
GCGGGCCATAGCGCATTTGAATTGACCGCGATCGTGTTGTCCGGCATGGCGGGATTGAAGCTCGGTTTCGCACTGCTCGCGCCGGGCCGCAGAACGCGGGTGGAGGCGTTGCGCGAGGCGGCCAAGATCAGCGTCAAAATTATCTACGGCGTGATCGGCATGCTGCTGATCGCGGCTTTTATCGAAGCGTTCTGGTCGGCTTCTACCCTGGTCAGCCCGACGGTTAAATACAGCGTGGCGGGTGTGCTGTGGAGCGTGGTGGTGCTGTATTTTCTTAGCGTGGGGCGCGGCCATGCGGATTGAGCATATCGCCATGGCGGTGCGCCCGCGCAATCCCTGGGAGGCGATGGATCTCGGCTTCCGCATGGTGCGCGTTTGGTGGAAGCCGGTGTACGGCGCTTCGCTTGCCGCCTACTTGCCAGTGATTGCCGTCATTACGCTGGTCGGTGCCGAAAGTCATCATCCCTGGATCGCTATACTCTTGGTGTGGTGGGTAAAGCCGCTGCTGGAGCGCGTCCCCTTGTATGTGTTGTCGCGCGCGGTATTCGGCGCGACGCCGAGCGTTGCTCACACTTTGCGCGCACTGCCGTCCCTGTTGAAAACGGCACCGTTATGGCGTTTGCTGTTGACGCGGCCAAGTCCCACGCGTTCCTTCTGCTTGCCGGTGGTGGTGCTGGAGGGGCTGACCGGCCGCGCGCGCCGGGCACGCTTCAAGGTGCTGCTGAAAGGCGCCTATAGCGCGGCGACCTGGCTCACCATCGTGTGCGCGACGCTGGAGATGGTCTTGGCCAGCGGCAGCTATTCGCTGATGGAGCTATTGCTGCCGCGCACGGTTGAATTGCGCGTGACGCCGCAGGAGCTGTTTACCAGCGGTTTCCCCGATTGGTATGCATGGATGTTCTACGGCGCTTCGGTTTTCGCTTATTTGGTCATCGGGCCGCTGTATGCGGCGGGCGGATTCTCGCTCTATCTCAACCGCCGCACGCTGCTCGAAGGCTGGGACATCGAGCTGGGATTCCGGCGCATGGCCGAGCGTCTGGGCCGGCATGGGATGCGCATCGCCGCAACGCTGCTGCTGGCGTTTACTCCGGGTATGCCGCCGCGCGCGGTTTACGCCGCGCCGGCGCCCACGACGTACGTGGCGAAACAGCGCATCGAAGCCATTCTGCGCCGCCCCGAATTCAGCACCAAGAAAACCATCGAGACTTGGCGCTATATCGGTAAGGAAGATAAACAAGAAACGCAGGACGCGCCCGGTTTGGCCGCGTTCTTCACGCAGCTTGGGCGCGGGCTGGCGTGGATCGCTAAAGGCTTTCTCTATCTGGCGTTGTTCGCCGCCATCGTGTGGCTCATTCTTTACCGCGAGCGCTGGCTCAATTGGATGCGCGGCATCAAACCGCCGCCGAAATCGCGGCACAGCGCTTCGCCTTCTTCCGTCTGCGGCGCGCGGCCGGCGTAAGCCACCCTTTGCCAGGCGCCGGTCAAACGCGCGAAATAACCGCTGTTGCTCGCGTCCAGCACGCGCGTGGCCGCGCGCAAGCAATCGCCTTCGGTATCGCTGGCTTTGAGCGCAACGCCATCGCGCGCGGCGAGCCGGGATAGCGCGCCGCGATACAGCAAGCTCAAGGCCGTG
>DAIAMA010000324.1 GCA_027438535.1 bacterium | reverse complement strand
TCGCATTCTGCACGCCTTCCACCACCGTCATCCGCTGCTGGGCGGGCAGGATCCGGCGCGCCTGGAAGCAAGCTTGCGCGAAGTCAGTCTGCCTATTTTCGCGCCGCTGCTACGCATCAATTATTTAAGCCGCGCTTGGCTCGCGCAGTGGGAAAAATTGATCCCGGCCTATGTGGCATGGCAGTTGGCGCGGGAGGCGCAAGGCTGGCATTGGCTTGGCGGCGAGCAATCCGAGCGCGTGACTTTCGCGCTCGCCAACGGCGAACAAATCACCTTGAAGGGCAGGCTAGACCGGCTCGATACCGGCGGTCATGGCCACGCGGTAATCGACTACAAAATGAAAGCCAAGAACGCCTTAGCAAAACAACTCAAGCTGCCCGGCGAAGATGTGCAATTGCCGGTGTACGCGCTGTTGGCGGGTGAATTCGCCACCGAAGCCGCGTACTTGAGTCTTGACCGAGACTGCGTGCAGACCGTGCAGCCTGAGGGCGACATACAAGCACTCGCGCGGCAAGTGGCGATGCGATTGAAAACGCTATTCGAAGCCCTGTATGCGGGCGCCGGCCTTCCCGCGCAGGGCACGGAGCCGGTCTGCGCGCAGTGCGAAATGGAAGGCCTGTGCCGGCGCGGCTACTGGATGAGCCGCAATGCAAAGGGATAACGATAACTTTCGCCGGAATTCGCCTTGACCCCCGCCACGATGCACAACACCAGATTCGCGACGACCAGCGCCCAAATCAGCAAAATGCCGATCACGACCAATATCAGCACGTACGCGATCGCAAACGCGATCAGCATCGTGATTTGGAAATTGAGCGCTTCCTTGGCTTGCTCGGCGACGAAAGGACTGCTGTCTTTCTTGATCAGCCACACCACCAGCGACGGGATGAAGCCGAAAAAAATGCCGCCCAAATGGGTGAGCAGCGCGATGGTTTTATCTTCTTGGGTCACTCCCTCGATATTCACGATAGGACTCCTTTCACAAAGTCGGTGGATAAGGCGGTGCGCCGCCAGTATGAATCAAAATCGCCTACCCATGGCAACCACAAGATGAGCGGCCAAATCGATCCCCTGGTTGCCGCCGCGCTCGACCCCGCGCGCAGCGTGGTGGTGGAGGCCTGCGCCGGCAGCGGCAAGACCTGGCTCCTGGTATCGCGCATCGTGCGCCTGCTGCTTGCCGGGGCCGCGCCATCTGAAATTCTCGCTATCACGTACACGCGCAAAGCCGCACAAGAAATGCAAGCGCGGCTCAACGATTGGCTACGCGAACTGGCCACGACGCCCGAAGCGCAAGTACGCGATTTTCTGCGGCAGCGCGCGCTTGCTGAAGATGAGATCAGCGAAAGCCTGCCGCGCGCACGGCGTTTGTTCGAGATCACCGCGAACAGCCGGCCCACGGTCACCATCAATACCTTCCATGGCTGGTTTCTGGATTTATTGCAACGCGCGCCGCTCAAATCCGGTGCGGCGGGCAGCGTGGCCCTGCTCGAACAAGTTTCGCCGCTGATCGAAGAAGCGTGGCAGGGATTGGCCGAGCAATTGCTCGATGCGCCCGACTCTCCCGCCGCGCACAGCCTCAACCGTTTGTTCCGCGACTATGGGCTGAGCAATACGCGCAGCCTGTTGCAGGGCTTTATCGCCAAGC
>DAIAMA010000323.1 GCA_027438535.1 bacterium | reverse complement strand
CGCGTTGAACGCAACGCCGTAGGAAAAGAACCAGAATGTTAGATTGGCAAAGCTGATCCAGCGCATGCTTTCGGTTCGTACACGAACCGAAACTAGCAGGGTGATGCCAATAAACAAAATGCCGAACGCAAGAACCACCTCAGTGAGGTTTGGCGAGATGTGGCGAGATAGTGGATGCACAAGAAAAAAATAAAGTGCACTGATCCCGAGTAGTGTCAGTGCTGCGCCAGCAACGATACACAACAGGATGTCAACCTTACGCAACAGTTGTTTAAGTAGCGGTATTGACCCCATTTGGATTTCCTAGCAACACTCGCACATAAATCGCCCTCGCAGCCACATATTTCAAAATGGCATCTTGAACCCAGGCGGCAGACCCAAGCCCGCCGTCAGCGCGCCCATTTTTTCCTGCGAGGTGGCCTCGACCCTGCGCACGGCATCGTTCACCGCCGCGGCGATCAAATCTTCCAGCATGTCTTTATCGTCGGCAAGCAAGCTCGGATCGATGGCCACGCGCTTCACGTCGTAGCGGCAAGTCATGCTTACCTTCACCATGCCGGCACCGGATTGGCCTTCGACTTCGATCGAGCCCAACTGCTCCTGCATTTTCTTCATATTCTCTTGCATCATCTGGGCCTGCTTCATCATATTGCCCAAGCCGCCTTTCATCATGGGTTTCTCCTGTTATGGCTGTAATGGTTTGATGGTGGATTCGATCACCTTGGCGTCGAACTGTTCGACCAAATCGCGCACGAAGGGATCTTGCTCTATGGATTCGATGGCGCGTTTTTCGAGCGCGGCCTTTTCGCTTTGCCGCACTTGCACCGGGGTAAGCCCGGTGGGCGCTCCGAGTTCGATATGCAGCTTGATGGGCTTCCCAAAATATTCGGTAAGCGCGATCTTGAGTTTTTCTTGATACGGCTTATCCGCGAGATGCTTGTGTTCCGGCGGTAAGATGAGCGTGACCGCTTCGCCCTCGAAGCGCGTCAACTCGCAATGCTGCGCCAGCATTTTGGCCATGCCGGAGAGCTTGAGCCGGTTTACCAAGCCCGCCCAATCGCCATCGAATGCGCCTGCTTGCGCCACCGGGACTGCGGGTGGCGGATTGCGCGCGGGTGCGGCGACGAGTTCCGGACTAGTTTTTTTTTGCGCCGTCGCCGCCGCTGGGCTGGCGACCAATCCCTGCGCTTCGGGCCGGAACGCCAGCATGCGCAATAGCGTCATACTGAAGCCCGCATATTCGTCCGGCGCGAGATAGAGGTCTTTGCGTCCATGCAGCGCAATCTGATAATAGAGTTGCACTTCATCGGGCGTGAAGACTTTGGCCAGCGCTTCGATACGCGCCTTTTCCGGCAAATCGTCGACCAGCGCTTCGGGTATGGTCTGCGCCAAGGCGATCTGGTGCAACAGCACGCCCAGGTCTTGCAGCGCGGCGTCGAAGGACAGGCTGCGCGCCGCCATATTGTCGGCCACGCCAAGCAGCGCAGCGCCGTCTTGGCGCGACAAGACTTCGAGCAGCTCGAACAGATAAGCCTGGTCCACCGCGCCGAGCATGGCACGCACTTCGGATTCTTGAATCTGTCCGCCGCCATGCGCGATGGCTTGGTCGGTCAAGCTCAGGGCGTCGCGCATCGAGCCCTGTGCCGCGCGCGCC
>DAIAMA010000322.1 GCA_027438535.1 bacterium | reverse complement strand
ATGGCGAGCGCGCGAGCGATACCGACGCGCTGTTTCATGCCGCCGGAAATTTCATTCGGGTGTTTATGCTCGGCGTGCGATAGGCCGACCAAGGCAAGCGCATCGAGCGTGCGCTGCTTGAGCTTGGCTTTGCCTTCTTTACCGCCGAAGACGCGCTCCACCGCCAGATGCACATTCTCGAAACACGTCAGCCACGGCAGCAGCGAATGGTTTTGAAACACTACGCCGCGTTCCGGCCCCGGCCCAGCGATTTCGCGCCCGGCGCAGAGCAGCATGCCGTCGTTGGTTTTCAGTAAACCTGCCACCAAGTTGAGCAGGGTGGATTTGCCGCAGCCGGAATGGCCGATGAGCGTGATGAATTCGCCCTGGGCCACATCGAGGTTGATGTCTTGCAGCGCGACGAACGGACCTTTTTTAGTATCGAATACCATGTTCACGTTTTCGATTTGCACATACTTGTCCATGATTTACTCCTTTTTTGCCACAGAGATCACAGAGGACACAGAGAAAACCAGGAAATCTTTCTGTGTACTCTGTGGCTAGGTCATTCGTAATTAAACCGTTTCGCCAGCAGCAACAGCGCCTGCTCCAGCAACAGCCCGACGATGCCGACTACAAAGATGGCGATGATGATGTGCTCGACATTCAGATTGTTCCACTCGTCCCATACCCAGAAGCCGATGCCGACGCCGCCGGTGAGCATTTCCGCCGCCACGATCACCAGCCAGGCGACGCCGATGGAAAGCCGGATGCCGGTCATCATGTAGGGCAACACCGCGGGGAACAGAATTTTGGTGAAGATTTTCCATTCCGAGAGCTTGAGCACTTTCGCCACGTTCATGTAATCCTGCGGTACGTGCGTGACGCCGACGGCGGTATTGATGATGATGGGCCAAATGCTGGAAATGAAAATCACCCAAATCGCGGCCGGGTGCGCGGCTTTGAATACCAGCAAGCCGATCGGCAGCCACGCCAGGGGCGAGACCGGGCGCAGCATGCTGATGATGGGCGCGGTCATGCGCGCAAGAAAAGTGAAGCGGCCGATCATGAAACCGAGCGGAATGCCGAGCAATGCCGCCATGCCGAAGCCCAAGCCCACGCGTTGCAGCGAGTTGAGAATATTCCAGCCGATGCCCTGATCGTTAGGTCCTCTGCGATAGAATGGGTCGCTGAACACGGTGACCGCCGAATGCCAAGTCTTGATCGGCCCCGGCAGATTGGGTGTGTGCTGCGAGACCATGGCCCATATGCCGACGAATAAAGCCAAGCCCAGCAACGGCGGTAGGATATGCTCCAGTAGTAGCAGCCCCCGGCTTTTAAGGCGCGCCGCGGTTTTAGGCGCGGCGGGCGGGATAGGTACCTTACGCGGCGGCTCGGGTGTTTTTGCTTCGACCACGGTGAGCGTGGGCTTGGCTGCGATTGCGGTATTCATGGTGTTCTCCTGCACGGTTGTTTAGGCCTTGATTTTGAAACTCGCGGCATATTCTTTGGGGTTCTTGCCATCCCAAATCTTGCCGTCGATGAGCCGGGCGCTACGCATCGGGTCTTTAGGCACTGGCACCTTGACTTGCGCGGCGGCCTCCTTGTAGAACGCGATTTGGTTTACTTTTTTCGCCACGGCGAGATAGTCGGGGTCTTCCTTGAGCAGGCCCCAGCGCTTGTGCTGCGTCA
>DAIAMA010000321.1 GCA_027438535.1 bacterium | reverse complement strand
TAAAAGCATAATGCGCTTGATATCCGGGCTTGCCTTTGCCCTTGGCTAACATTTATCCTTGCCGCATGCGGCAAGCCGGACACTCCCGCTTCCACCTCATCAATCATCCACTTTGTTTAACGCCATCACGCGCGCCGGCATCGCGGCGGAGAACTATCCGTTTTGCACTATCGAGCCTAATGTCGGCATCGTCGAGGTTCCCGATCCGCGGCTGGCGCAATTGTCGGAAATCGTGAAGCCGCAGAAAACGCAGCCGGCGGTGGTGGAGTTCGTGGACATCGCGGGCCTGGTCGCGGGCGCCAGCAAAGGTGAAGGGCTAGGTAATAAATTCCTCGCCAATATCCGCGAGACCGATGCGATCGCGCATGTAGTACGCTGTTTCGAGAACACGGACATCGTGCATGTGGCGGGCAAGATCGACCCGATTTCCGATATCGAAACCATCAACACCGAGCTCGCGCTGGCCGATCTCGCCACGGTGGAAAAAAACCTCCAGCGCTACGGCAAAACTGCCAAGTCGGGCGACAAAGAATCGATCAAATTGGCTGCGCTGCTGGAGTCGGCGCGTGCCCAGCTCGATCAGGGCAAGCCGGTACGCGCCTTGCCGTGGGACGAAGAGCAATTACTGCTGCTGAAACAGTTTTGCCTGCTCACCATGAAACCCGCCATGTATGTGGCGAACGTGGACGAGCATGGCTTCGAAAATAATCCGTTCTTGGACAAAGTGCGGGAGTACGCCAAGAGCGAGGGTGCGCCGGTCGTCGCGATTTGTGCCGCGATGGAGGCGGAAATCGCCGATTTGGCCGACGACGATATCGCTGTTTTTCTCGCCGATATGGGCTTGTCCGAGCCGGGTTTGAATCGTTTAATACGTGCCGCTTACGATTTGCTGGGCCTGCAAACTTACTTTACCGCCGGCGTGAAAGAAGTGCGTGCTTGGACCATTCATAAAGGCGACACCGCACCGAAAGCCGCTGCTGCCATTCACACCGACTTCGAGCGCGGCTTCATCCGCGCCGAGGTGATCGCCTTTGCCGATTTCATCGCCGGCAAAGGCGAGCAAGGCGCGAAAGAAGCCGGCAAGCTGCGTCTAGAGGGCAAGGATTACATCGTGCAAGACGGCGATGTGATGCATTTCCGTTTCAACGTCTGAAATCGAAGGCGCGCCCAGCCTCAATCCCGGATTTCCCATTGTGGATTCCATGCAAGCTCCCGGAGATGCTGGTCGGGATATTGCAAGTAGCCGGCGCAACCGCCTTTTAGCCGGGCAGCGCCTATTTTTAACGTTCGATGCTAATGATGTGCGCCTGAATTTTTCCGTCCACCGGCCCCAAGCCAAACTGCTGGCTGATCGCCTTCTCGGCGATGTCGGTGGCTGCGTCAAGCCGTGTCTTGTCACGCGCCTCGATTTCGTTACGCAGCGGCGTTCCTTGGCAGTAAGCGACTGCCGGGGCGCGGGGAGACGCTGCTTGGCTGCGTGCCGCGACTGTACTGACTTGCGGTGCGGGCAGGAATCCGCCGCGCCGCAAATCTTGCGCTATGACCGCGAGATCGTGGTAGCCGTGGGGCGTGCGCGCCAGGAAGCGCGGCGGGTCGTGCGGAAACAGCGATTCGAGGGCGCAATTTTGTAATAGCCGGCGAGGGCATTCAGCGCTTGGCCGCTGATGTTCATATACG
>DAIAMA010000320.1 GCA_027438535.1 bacterium | reverse complement strand
CGCCAGGCAATATCGACCCAACATTTGCGTGCGCCATCCAAAAACACCCACTCCTCATTATCAAGAACCGCCAAATATTGCATGGCGCGAATCGGCACGAACAAATTACCGGTTGGGCAGCGCGCCAGCAGCGTGAGTGCCAGGTTGTAAGTGGCAGCCGGCAAATGTCGTGTTTCGCTCGCCAGCTCCTGGTCGCGATAGCAGGTAATTTCCATAGACGCATCCTTTGTTCAGGATTGGAATAGGTGGAATTGTACCCTTGGGCGCCATGAAATCAGCCCGCCGGCGCGCTCATCAAGCGGGAAGCTTGCCGCAAATAATCGGCGAAGGTGCGCGCCACGATGGAAAGCTGCTTGCTCGCGGGATAAGCGAAATACCAATGCCGCTGAATGGGAAACCCCTGCACATTCAGCACCGCGAACTGGCCCGCCGGCGCATCCAGCGCAAGCGTATGACTGGATAACACCGAAACCCCCAAGCCACCGATCACCGCCTGCTTGATGGCTTCGTTGCTGCCCAACTCCATGCGCACTTTGAGTTTGAGGCCCTGTTCGGCAAATACGCGTTCGGTTGCGATGCGCGTGCCCGAACCCGGCTCGCGCAATAAAAACGGCTCCTCGGCGATGCGTTTGAGCGGGATTTTTTTCTTTTGGGCCAGTACATGCCGCGCGGGCGCCAGCACCACTAAGGGATTCTCCAAGAACGCTTCCGCCACGACATCCGCTTCTTCTGGCGGCTGGCCCAAGATGTACAAATCGTCTTGATTCCCCGCCAGGCGCTCCAGCACGCGCTCGCGGTTGGATACTTTAAGCGAAACCTCTACTCCCGGATATTGCTGGCAAAACATCCCCAGCAGGCGCGGCGCGAAATATTTCGCGGTCGTTACCACCGCGAGCCGCAGCTTACCCGTCTTCAAGCCCTTCATATCCGACGTCACCATCTCGAACTGCGCGAGATGCTCGAAAATGCCCTTGCAAGTCCGGTATAGCTCGCGCCCGGCATCGGTGAGATACATTTTTTTGCCGATTTGCTCGAAGAGCGGCAGCCCCACGTCATCGGATAATTTCTTGATTTGCATCGACACCGTGGGCTGAGTCAAAAACAGTTCTTCCGCCGCGCGGGTAAAACTGCCTAGCCGGGCGATGGCTTCAAACACTTCGAGTTGGCGCAATGTGCTGTGACGCATGATGGGCATCCAATATCATAGACATTAGTCTATCAAAGTTATCGAAAATATTGACTGTTATTGATGCTTCTTTTTTTGCATGATACCGGCAGCGCGCTACCCGGATTATTGGACGGGAGCCTGCAATCCCCATACGGGTACGGTGTGTTTTTTCAATATACGGAGATTTACGCCAAGGCCATGGCGCAAGCACGTGAAAAAGGCTGGGATCCAGAACTCGGCGAAGACGAATAACGCTGTCTATTTAGCTGCCCCGGGAACGGGAAACTTGATGACGCGCGCAAGGCCTTCGACGTGCGCCTTCTTTGCCAAATCTTGTAGCGCACGCGGTAATTCTGCAAGCAGGCGCAGCATGAGATCCCGTGCCGTTGTTTGGTAGTAAACCGCTTCGTACCCCACCGGGTCATCCAGCGATACACGGGCTTGCGGTCGAAAATGACGCCAGGCAATATCGACCCAACATTTGCGTGCGCCATCCAAAAACACCCACTCCTCATTATCAAGAACCGCCAAATA
>DAIAMA010000031.1 GCA_027438535.1 bacterium | reverse complement strand
AAACGGCACCGGCCAGCACCAGTGCGAGCGTGACGAAAGGCAGCCACTTGCGCAGGGAAAAGCCATGATGGCGCCGCTGTTGCGCTTGACCCTGATGACCGGCGAATGCGTAGGTGTTTTCGGTGACGGCATGCGCGGCGAATGCATCCAACGCACACTCGCGCGCCAGTTTCAGGCGCTCGAGGACACGGGCGTCCAGCCGGCCCATGCCGTAATTCAGGTCCTGTTTGATTTTGTCGCCGAACTTATGCTCGTTCATGGTTCGATTCCTTTCGCTTTCAAAGCCGCGGCAAGCGTGTGCGTGGCACGCGAGCAGTGGGTTTTCACACTCCCCTCAGAACAGCCCATAACCTCGGCGGTCTGTGCAACATCAAGCTCCTCCCAGTAACGCAGCAAGAATGCTTCGCGTTGACGCGCCGGTAATGTTTCAATGGCTTTCTCAATGATTCCAATAAGTTGCAATCTATCCAGTTGATCCGACGGATTATGCTTGTTATTCGAGCCATCCGCGGCTTGCAGCGTGTCCAGCGGATCATGATCCTCATCTTCCTGGTTTGGGGAGAACGCCGAAAGCAGCGTAGTCCACATATTGCGCACTTTCTGCCGCCGGTAGTAATCGCGGATGGTATTTTGCAGTATGCGCTGGAACAGCAGCGGCAGTTCCTCATCCGGTTTAGCGGCATATTTTTCCGCGAGCTTGAGCATGGCGTCCTGCACGATATCGAGCGCGGCTTCTTCATTGTGCACCGCGAAATAGGCCTGTTTGAACGCGCGGCGTTCAACGGTTTTAAGGAACCCGGATAATTCGTGGTGGGTAGCCAGCGGGGACTTTCTGATCGTGTAAGCAGCGCCATGTTAGCAAAGTGCTCGTGCCTTTGCAGCGGATTCGCGTGCGCGCATACGGGGTTCCCATTCGGGTATCGCATCGTAACTTACGGGGAAATCGATGGTTTTTGCCCTTTCCCTCTTGACCAAACACCGCGCAAACGTTAGTGTTTCAAGTTCTTTTCGCGAAATTCAGGGTACAAGGCTTTTTATGGAATTAACCGGCGCGGAGATCACCGTGCGCTGTTTGCAGGAGGAAGGCGTGGAGTTTGCTTTCGGCTACCCTGGCGGCGCGGTGCTCTATATTTACGACGAAATTTTCAAGCAGGATAAAGTCAAGCATGTGCTGGTGCGCCATGAACAGGCGGCGGTGCATGCGGCCGACGGCTATGCGCGCGCGACCGGCCGTGTGGGCGTGGCGCTGGTGACCAGCGGCCCCGGCGCCACCAACGCGGTGACCGGTATCGCCACCGCGTACATGGATTCTATCCCCATGGTGATTATCAGCGGCCAAGTGCCGACGCCCGCGATCGGCCTCGATGCGTTCCAAGAAGTGGATACCGTCGGCATCACCCGTCCCTGCGTGAAGCACAATTTTTTGGTAAAGGACATTAAAGACCTGGCCGTCACCATCAAAAAAGCCTTCCATATCGCGGCGACCGGCCGGCCCGGCCCGGTGCTGGTGGATATTCCCAAGGATGTGACTACGCATAAAGCGCCATTCGACTATCCCAAGCGCATCACGCTGCGCTCTTACAATCCGGTGACCAAGGGTCACCCGATGCAAATCAAGAAAGCCGTGAAGTTGCTGCTTTCCGCCAAACGCCCCTTTGTGTATACCGGTGGCGGCGTGATTTTGTCCGAGGCGTCGAACCAGCTCGCCAAGCTGGTCAAACAGCTGGGCGTGCCGTGTACCAGCACGTTGATGGGTTTAGGCGGCTATCCGGAAACGGATCGCCTGCATCTGGGCATGCTCGGCATGCACGGCACGTATGAAGCGAATATGGCGATGCAGCACTGCGATGTGCTGCTCGCGGTGGGCGCGCGCTTCGATGACCGGGTGATCGGCAATCCCGCGCACTTCAATCAGGAAAAGCGCCAGATCATTCATATCGACATCGATCCGTCGTCGATCTCCAAGCGGGTGAAAGTGGATGTGCCCATCGTGGGCGACGTGGGGCAGGTGCTGGAAGAGTTGACCAAGCAGCTGCAAGCGTCCAAGGAACGCGGCGACCAGCACGCGCTCAAGACCTGGTGGACGCAAATCGAATTGTGGCGCTCGAAGAATTGTCTCAATTACGACCGTTCGTCGAAAATCATCAAGCCGCAATTCGTGATCGAAAAATTATATGAAGTGACCAAGGGCGATGCCTATGTCACGTCCGATGTCGGCCAGCATCAAATGTGGGCGGCGCAATACTACAAATTCGACAAGCCGCGGCGCTGGATCAACTCCGGCGGCTTGGGCACCATGGGTTTTGGCTTGCCCGCTGCGATGGGCGTGAAAATGGCGTTTCCGAAAGCGAACGTGGCCTGCGTCACGGGCGAGGCGAGCATCCAGATGTGCATACAGGAACTCTCTACCTGCAAGCAATATCACCTGCCGATCAAAGTGATCACCCTCAATAATCGTTATATGGGGATGGTGCGCCAGTGGCAGCAGTTCTTTCACGGCAACCGCTATTCGGAATCTTATATGGATGCCTTGCCGGATTTCGTGAAGCTGGCGGAAGCCTATGGTCACGTGGGTATGCGCATCGAGAAACCGTCCGATGTCGAGGGTGCACTCAAGGAAGCCTTCAAGCTCAAGGATAAGCTCGTGTTCATGGACTTTCTCACCGACCAAACCGAGAATGTGTTTCCGATGGTGCCCGGTGGTAAAGGTTTGTCGGAAATGATTTTGGCGGAAGATTTGTAATGCCCATGCGACATATCATCTCGGTGTTATTGGAAAACGAGGCGGGTGCGCTGTCGCGCGTCTCCGGCCTATTCTCGGCGCGCGGCTACAACATCGAGTCGTTGACGGTGGCGCCGACCGAAGACGCCTCGATGTCGCGCATGACCATCGTCACCCGCGGCTCGGAGGAAGTCATCGAGCAGATCGTCAAGCAGCTTAATAAGCTGATTGAAGTGGTGAAGGTGGCCGATCTCAACGAAGGCTCGCACCTCGAGCGCGAATTGATGCTGGTGAAAGTGAAAGCGCAAGGTGAATGGCGCGAGGAGTTGAAGCGGATGTCCGACATCTTCCGCGGGCGCATCATCGATGTGGCGGATGGCACCTACACCGTCGAGTTGACTGGCAATGGCGCGAAGCTAGACGCCTTTTTGGAGGCGCTCGATGCAAGCGTGATTCTGGAAACCGTGCGCACCGGCGCGTGCGGCATCGGGCGCGGCGAAAGAATTCTAAAAGTTTAGTGGCGAATGTCGCATGCGAGGCGCTTCCCGCTCGCGCTTCACTCCTCACACCTTACTCATCTGAAAGGAAATAGCATGAAAGTGTATTACGACAAAGACGCCGATCTTTCCATTATCAAAAAGAAAAAGGTCGCCATCGTCGGCTATGGCTCGCAAGGCCACGCGCATGCCCTGAACCTGCAAGATTCCGGCGTTAAAGTCACCGTGGGTTTGCGCAAGGGCGGCAGCTCCTGGGATAAGGCGAAGAAAGCCGGCCTCAGCGTAAAAGAAGTCGCGGCCGCGGTTAAGGACGCCGATGTGGTGATGGTGCTGGTGCCGGACGAGCAGCAGCCGGCTGTTTACGAGCAAGAGATCGAACCGAATATCAAAAAAGGCGGCGTGCTGGCGTTTGCCCATGGCTTCAACGTCCACTTCGGCCAGATCAAGCCGCGCGCGGATCTGGATGTGATCATGATCGCGCCGAAGGGCCCGGGCCACTTGGTGCGCTCCACCTATAAGCAAGGCGGCGGCGTGCCTTCGCTGATCGCGGTGCACCAGGATACCTCGGGTAAGGCGCTGAAAATCGCGCTGTCTTATTCGTGTGCTAACGGCGGCACCAAGGGCGGCGTGATCGAAACCAATTTCCGAGAGGAATGCGAAACCGATTTGTTCGGCGAGCAAGCCGTGCTGTGCGGCGGCGCGGTGGAGTTGGTGAAAATGGGTTTCGAGACGCTGGTGGAAGCGGGTTACGCGCCGGAAATGGCTTACTTCGAATGCCTGCATGAGCTGAAACTGATCGTGGATCTCATGTACGAAGGCGGCATCGCCAATATGAACTATTCCATCTCCAATAACGCGGAGTATGGCGAATACGTCACCGGCCCCAAGGTCATCAACGAGCAATCGCGGCAGGCGATGCGCGAAGCGCTGGCCAATATTCAAAACGGCCAGTATGCCAAAAATTTCATCCTCGAAGGCCGCATCGGCTATCCCGAAATGACGGCACGCCGCCGGCAAAACGCGGAGCATCCGATCGAAATCGTGGGCGCGAAACTGCGTTCCATGATGCCGTGGATTTCCAAGAACAAGCTTGTCGATAGCTCTCGCAATTAGTCAGGAATTAGGCGCGAGGTGTGAGGGTGACGGGGATTTTTCTCCGCGCCCCTTGCAGCTCATGTCCTGCCCATAATGAATTATCCTCACCCCATTATTGCCCGCGAGGGTTGGCCGTTCCTGGCCGCATCGCTGCTGATCGCCTTGCTGCTGCATGTTTTCGTGGGCAAATGGGCGGCGCTTCCGGTTTGGCTATTCAGTATCTTCGTGCTCCAATTTTTTCGCGACCCGCCGCGCCGGCCGCTCAGCACCGAGGTAAATGCGGTAATTTCGCCGGCCGATGGTCGCGTGGTCGTCGTGGAGCATGCCACCGACCCTTATCGCAATACGCCCGCGCTGAAAATCAGCGTGTTCATGAACGTCTTCAATGCCCATTCCCAACGCAGCCCGGTCGCGGGAACGGTGGAAGACATACAGTATTTCCCCGGCGCGTTTTTGAATGCGGCCATCGCCAAAGCCTCGCTGGAAAATGAGCGCAATGCGCTGTTGATGCGCCTCGATTCCGGTGTGCAAATCACGGTAGTGCAAGTCGCGGGCCTGATCGCGCGCCGTATTTTGTGTTATGCCAAGCCGGGGCAAACATTGCGGGTAGGCGAGCGCTATGGCTTCATCCGCTTCGGCTCCCGGCTCGATGTGTACCTACCGCCCGCATCCCAAGCCGCGGTGGCGATCGGCGACAAGGTATCCGCGGGCGCAAGCCTCTTGGCCCGGCTGCCTTAATCGTGCCTGGCCAAGCGCGGCACGATGTGATTTAATTCCGACGCCATGGCGTATCCGCACAAACCCTTGATCGACCCCAACCTGCGCAAGAAGGGCATTTATCTGCTGCCTAACTTGATCACTACCTCGGCCTTGTTCGCCGGATTTTATGCCATTGTGCAGGCCATGGGCGGGCATTATGACCAGGCTTCGGTCGCGATTTTCGTGGCCATGGTGCTGGATGGCCTGGATGGGCGCGTGGCGCGTCTCACGCATACGCAAAGTCCCTTCGGCGCGGAATACGACAGCCTCTCGGATATGGTGTCGTTCGGTGTCGCGCCGGCATTGGTGGTTTATGTCTGGGCCTTGCAAGGCATGGGCAAACTGGGGTGGATCGCGGCGTTTATTTTCTGTGTCGGCGCGGCCTTGCGCCTAGCGCGCTTCAACACCCGGCTCGACGTGGCGGACAAGCGTTATTTTCAAGGATTGCCCAGCCCCTCGGCGGCGGCGGTGGTGGCGGGGCTGGTGTGGGTGCTCGACGACTACGGCATTGCCGGCAAAGACGTATCGTGGCTGGCATGGGGCGTGACGATCTTCGCCGGCCTGACCATGGTGTCCAATATCCGCTACTACAGCTTCAAAGAAATCAACATGAAGAAGAGCGTTCCTTTCGTGGCGATGTTGCTGGTCATTCTCGGTTTCGCACTGCTTACCTACAAGCCGCCGCAAGTGCTGTTTTTATTATTCGTCGCCTATGCCTTATCCGGCTATGTGATGTGGGTGTTTGAGTTTAGAAGGAAAAGCGCGGCGAAACCGGCTTCCGAATAGCGCGCTTGCGGTGCCTGAAAAAAATCGATATATTCAGCACATGTTCGCTTTTACCCGCAATCAATTTGTTTCTTATCTGGCCAACGTCCTGCTGGCCAGCCTGTTGCTGCGCGTCGCGCGCTAAACACTTCCACCTCCCCCAGTTGTTGTTTTGAGCGGATCGGCTAAACTGCCTGTCTAATTGAATTTTTTCGTGCCGCTTGTGTGGCGCGAAGCACATGGAGCTGACCATGAAAGACCATTTGATTGTTTTTGACACCACCTTGCGCGACGGCGAGCAAAGTCCCGGCGCCTCGATGACCAAGGAAGAAAAAGTCCGCATCGCGAAGCAATTGGAGCGGATGAAAGTGGACGTGATCGAAGCCGGCTTCCCGGCCGCATCCAATGGCGATTTCGAGGCGGTGAAAGCCGTCGCCGGCATCATCAAAGACAGCACCGTATGCGGTTTGGCGCGGGCCTTGGAGCGTGACATCGAACGCGCGGGCGAAGCGATCCAGGGTGCCGCTTCCGGCCGTATTCACACCTTTATCGCCACCAGCCCGATCCACATGGAAAAAAAACTGCGCATGACGCCGGAGCAAGTCGTCGAGCAAGCGGTGAAAGCCGTGCAGTGGGCACGCAAGTGGACCGACAATGTAGAATTCTCGCCCGAGGACGCGGGCCGCTCCGACTTGGATTTCTTGTGTCGTGTACTGGAAGCGGTGATCGCGGCGGGCGCGACCACGGTGAATATTCCCGATACCGTCGGCTACAACATGCCGCAGCAATTCGGCGAGCTGATCCGGAATTTGCGCGAGCGCGTGCCGAATGCGCACCAAGCCGTGTTCTCCGTGCATTGCCACAATGATTTGGGCTTGGCGGTGGCGAACTCGCTCTCCGCCGTGCTCAGCGGCGCGCGCCAAGTGGAATGCACTATCAACGGCTTGGGCGAGCGCGCCGGCAACGCCGCGCTGGAGGAAATCGTGATGACGGTGCGCACGCGCCAAGATTTTTTTGGCTGCGATACGCGCATCGACACCACGCAAATCGTGCCTGCCTCGCGCTTGGTGTCGGGTATCACGGGTTTCGCGGTGCAACCGAATAAGGCCATTGTCGGCGCCAATGCCTTCGCGCACGAATCGGGCATCCACCAGGATGGCGTGCTCAAGCATCGTCAAACCTATGAGATCATGCGCGCCGAGGATGTGGGTTGGAGCGCCAATAAAATGGTGCTGGGCAAGCATTCCGGACGCAATGCGTTCCGCACGCGCTTGCAGGAGCTCGGCATCGAACTCGATTCGGAAGAGGCGCTGAACGCGGCATTCGCGCGCTTCAAGGAACTGGCCGACAAGAAGCACGAAATTTTCGACGACGATTTGCAGGCCCTGGTGAGCGACGAAGCGCAGGCGCAGGAGCAAGAGACGTACAAACTGGTATCGCTCAAGGTCTGCTCCGAAACCGGCGAAACGCCGCATGCGGATATCGTGTTGGCGGAACAGGGCGCGGAGAAACAGGCGCAGGCCGAAGGTGGCGGCCCGGTCGATGCCTCATTCAAGGCGATCGAGGCCATCGTCAATAGCGGCGCGGAGTTGCTGCTGTATTCGGTGAACAACATCACCAGCGGCACCGATGCCCAGGGCGAAGTCACCGTGCGCCTGGCGCGCGGCGGGCGCATCGTCAATGGCCAGGGTGCGGATACCGATATCGTGGTGGCCTCGGCCAAGGCCTATTTGCATGCCTTGAACAAATTGCATTCCAAGCTGGAGCGGGCGCATCCCCAGGTATAATCCGGGGAAAGGAGCAATCGGATGCAAACGGCAAGTAACGAGTATTTAGTCATCACCGCCGCCGGCGAGGATCAAGTGGGCCTCGTCGAGCGCTTCTCCAGCAAAATCACCGAAACCGGCTGCAATATCGAGCAGAGCCGGATGTCGGTGCTGGGCGGGCAGTTCGCCATCCTGGTACTGGTGTCCGGCGCGTGGAATGCGCTGTCCAAGCTGGAAAACCAGCTCGAGGCGCTGGGCGTGCAATTGGGCTTGAGCATGATCGCCAAGCGCACCCGCGCGCGTGAATTGAGCCAGCCGGTGCTGCCGTATCATGTGGAAGTGGTGGCGCTGGATCACCCCGGCATCGTGCACAACCTGGCGAAGTTTTTTGCGCGCTTCGGCATCAATATCGAGGAGCTTGTCACCGACACCTACCCCGCGCCGCATACCGGCACGCAGATGTTTTCCGTGCAGATGGAAGTGGGCGTGCCGGCGGCCACGCACATTCCGACCCTGCGCGGCGAATTCTTCGATTATTGCGACGATCTCAATTTGGACGCCACGTTCGAGCCCTCGCGCGCCTAGCGCGGTGTATTTTCTTTTTACCCCATGCTGAGGATCCCGCCGATGAATATGCCCGACAACGAATCCTCGCCCTTCGATCAAGCCGCGATGGCGACGGTCGAATTGGGCAATCAACTGTTAGACCAGGATAAGGACGCCGATCCCTGGGATGTCGCTTCCGGCCTGCTGGCGGGCGCGATCCAATTTTGGCTGTTCACGCACCAGCCCTGCGCCGATCCGCTTTGCGAATCCTGTGCGGAAGTGGCGACGGCCGAACACCGCATGAAGATGCTCGGCGACGAGCTGCGCGAATTCGCGGAGGAGAGCGATTACTACCACACCCCGACGGACAGCAACGCCGGCACGGCATAAGGCTGGTGAGCGATGCTTTCCGCATCCGCCGTGCATCTTCGCATCGTGCATTTACCCTAACAGCAACAGGATACTTCGTCATGAAAGGTCTGCACCTTGAGCAATCCGAGATCGTGAATGAGCGTTTTGCGGTCGTTTATGCGCCTGGCCGCAACCGCAAGCGCTTTTCCGAGAACTGCGTGTATGTGAAAGAAAGCGAGCAGGAGGCGCGCGCCGCCGCGGATCAGGCCAAGGGTTTGTTCCCCGCGCGGGTAGTGGGGCCGTCGCGTTCTTCCGAGGGATTTCGCCTTTACTATTTGCGCGCGTGGCTGGATTAATCCATATGCAGCGCCGCATGCGTATGCGTGCCATGCTTACATCATCACGTCTTCCAAGGCGCAACCGCCATGAGTCCGCGCTAATGGGTGTCGCAAAATGGAACAGGTCGTTGTAAGGCCGACGGCCATGCACGCGAGAGGTTTGCTGCGCTGCGCTGATTCCCGTTTATTTCCCAGGATAATTTGCTAAGCCTGATCAACAGATACGCTGTTATTCCGTACTCTGCTCCGCTGTAATAGGCATCTTTTTTGCTTAGTGTCATCAGAATAATCAAGGCGCACGTTTGCCGTCTCCGGAGCCATTATGTATCGCCCTTCCCTCAGGCATATCCTGATCACCGTTTTCGCCGTGGTGTGTACGCTGCCCGTGCTCATGCTCGCGGGCTGGATGTATTACGGCGTGCAAAGCCAAACCATGCAAGAGGCGCGCGACAAGAATCAATTGCTATCGCAAAATCTCGCGACGCCGATTTATACCTATCTTGCCGGTGCGCGCCAGTCCTTGGCGATTTTCGGGGTGCTGATCAATCATTCCGGTGACACTCCAATTATGGCTTCCACCGCATCGCTTCAAGGCTATTTCGATACGATCGTGCTGCGCACGCCGCAGGGCATCGTCCGGCGCTGGCCGGAAACAGCGCGCTATTATTCTGCACGGGGCGATACGGCGCTCGCTGCCCAGGTGCTGCCATTTCTCCGCTTGAAGAAAATGGCGCATACCGGCCTGGTACGCAATCCTTATACCGGGACACCGACCGTGCTCTTCATCCAGCCGGTACCGGGTGGCCAGGTGATAGGCCTACTCAATCTCAAGCCCGTCGTCGCACTCGGCCGCAACATTCACTTCGGCAAGCGTGGCCATGCGGCGATTACCGATCAATATGGCCGCATAGTGCTGCATCCGAATAGTCAATGGATAGATCAGATGCGCAGTATCGCCGATTGGCCCATTATCCAAGCCGGTCTGCGCGGCGGGACGGGCGTAGCTACTTTTTATTCGCCTTTCATTAAGCAAGATATGGTTGCGGGCTATGCTGCCGTGCCGGAATTTAATTGGGTAGTTATCACGCCGCAGCCGCTCGCGGAATTTCGGCAGCGCGCCTATGCCACGTTGCGCACAGCGGGGTGGGTAGCTGCGGGAAGCCTGCTAGTAGCCTTGCTGCTGGCG
>DAIAMA010000319.1 GCA_027438535.1 bacterium | reverse complement strand
TGCCCGCGCCATTGGGGCCCAGCAGGCCGAAAAACTCGCCCGGCTCGATGCTTAGATCGATCCCTCGCAGGGCTTCCAGTGTGCCGAATTGCTTACGCAAGCCGCTGATTTCGATGGCGGGCGTCATAGAAAAAGTGGGCCTTCGCCCTGCGTTTATTGGGGAATTAAATCGGCCACGCCGTATAAATCGGCGAGGCTTTTGAGTGCGGCCGGCAGATGGGCGAAGCGCAGCGCATTATTCTGCGCTTGGCGCCGCCACTCCAGAAGCAAGCTGACCGCGGCTGAATCGACCTCGGTGACACCGGCCAGATCCACCACCGCGACATCCTTCAACATGCCATCGCTCTGCGCCAGGAGCGCCGGCACGCTCTCGATATTCAGCGGGCCGGCAACCTTGAGTTGATCGCCATCGCGCGTCAGCATCTTAGTGTTTCTTGGCTTGCAGGCCGCCGCTATTGTTCTTCTGGTGCAAGGTGCGGATCAGTTGCTCCACGCCGCCCTGCTGGATTTCCTGCGCGAACGAGGAGCGGTAGTTCACCACCAAGCTCACGCCATCCACCGTGATGTCGTACACCTTCCAGCCCTCCGGCGTCTTTTCCATGCCGTAGTCGATGGGAATCGGCTGGCCGCCGGGCTGCAACACCACGGTTTTGACCACCACTTCGGTAGCGCCCGGCGCCATCTTGAGCGGCTTGTACTCGATTTTCTGATCTTTATAGGAAGTCAAGGAAGCCGAGTAGGTACGCACCAGCAGCGAACGAAACTCGTTCACCAATTCCTGCTGCTGCGCCGGCGTGGCCTGGCGCCAGAAACGGCCCACCGCGAGCCGCGTCATGCGCGTGAAATCAAAATGCGGCAGCACTTTGGCTTCCACCAGATCCCTGATCTTCTCTTTGTTGCCGGCCTGAATGTCTTTATCTTTCTGGATGATCGCCAGCACTTCGCTGGCATTCGCCTTGACCAAGGCATCGGGCGGCGTATCGTCGGCGAAGGCGAGCGTGCTCGCCACTAACATCATCCAGCTTATCCAAATAGATTTCATTTTCATCGTGTGCCTCTTGAACGGTTAACGGTGGCTAAGGGGTTTTCGCGCTCGGCTTTGCGCTGGTATCGCTCTCGGCCGCCTTGTTATACATAAACTGGCTAATCAAATTCTCCAGCACTACCGCCGATTGGGTTTTGGTGATCTTGTCCCCGGCTTTTAGCATTTGCTCGTCGCCCCCCGGATCGAGGCCGATATATTGCTCCCCCAGCAGCCCCGCCGTGAGAATTTTCGCGAAGGTGTCTTTGGGAAATTGGTAGCGCTTGTCGATCACCATCGATACCTGGGCGCGGAAAGTGGTATTGTCGAAAGTAATCGATGTGACCCGCCCCACGACCACGCCCGCGCTTTTCACCGGCGCGCGCACTTTGAGGCCGCCAATATTATCGAATTCCGCTTGCAGGGTATACGACTCAGACATGTTGAAGGTACTTAAGTTTCCCACTTTCATCGCCAATACCAGCACGGCCGCCAGGCCCGCCACCACGAACAAGCCTACCCATAAATCCAAAGTCGTGCGTTCCATAAGGTCTACATCCCCCGAAACATAAAAGCCGTCAAGATAAAGTCCAGCGCCAACACCGCCAGCGAAGAGGTCACCACGGTGCGCGTGGTGGCATGCGATACGCCCTCCGCCGTGGGCGGCGCATCATAGCCTTCAAACAGGGCG
>DAIAMA010000318.1 GCA_027438535.1 bacterium | reverse complement strand
ACCTGAGATCGACACGCGGCCGGATCCCGCTGGCTATGCCGGATTTTACTTATGGGGTTCCGTGCCCGAGCCATTCACGACTTACCGCGGCATTCGTGCCTTGTCTGCGGGGTGTTGCCTAGTGCAACGCGCCGGCAGCGCCTCGCGCATTGAACGTTATTTCGACCTGCCTACGGAAATCGCCAACGCTTGCGCGAACCCGATTCTCAAGGAAGATGAAGCGCGCTTCCTGTTGCGCGAAGCGGTGCTGGATAGCGTCAAGCATCACTTGGTGGCCGATGTGCCAGTCGCGGTATTCCTGTCTTCCGGCATCGATTCCTCCGCCCTCGCGGCGCTGGCCTGCGAAGCGAGCCATACGCCGCCACGCTCCTTTACTTTGGGTTTTGGTGAATTCTGCGGGACGACCAATGATGAAACGCCGCTCGCGGAGAAATTGGCCGCAGCCTTGGGCATGCCGCATGCCACCGCATGGGTCAAACGTCAGGATTTCGAAGCCTCGACCGGCGCACTGTTCGAAGCGATGGATCAGCCGACCATTGATGGCATAAATGTCTACTTCGTGGCACAACAGGCGGCACGCAACGGCCTCAAGGTTGCGCTCTCAGGCTTGGGTGGCGATGAATTGTTGGCGGGCTATCCCAGTTTTCAAGACGTGCCGCGCATGGCGCGCTGGCTCCGCCCCGCTGCGCGATTCCCTGCATTCGGGCGCTGGGCGCGCCGCATCGGTGAACCGCTGGTGGCGTCGCGCACCTCGCCAAAATATGCTGGCCTGCTCGAATACGGCGGCACGCTGGCGGGCGCATATATGTTGCGGCGTGGTTTGTTCATGCCATGGGAGTTATTCCGGGTGATGGATCCAGCGAGCGCACAAGAAGGTTGGGAAACCTTACAAACATTGGCCGCCCTGAAGCAGACAGTACCGGATGGCGTATCGCCCCATCTCGCCGTCTCGGCATTAGAGTTGAGTTGGTACATGCGTAATCAATTATTGCGCGATGTGGATTGGGCCGGTATGGCGCATTCCTTGGAGATCCGCGTACCGCTGGTGGATGTGAGCTTATTCCGCGTGTGGTCCACGATTGCGGCAAGGTATCCTGGCTTGAATAAACGCGACTTAGCCGCGACACCCGCGAAGCCGCTACCGAGCGAAATTATCCATCGTCCTAAAACCGGCTTTAGTGTGCCGGTGCGCGATTGGATCGGCGGCGAAGGCGCGGCGGAACGTGGCTTGCGGGGCTGGGCGCGCGCGGTGGCGCAACGGGTCGCGCCTGCGGGACATGGCGCATTTTTCGACGGCATTTCCGTAAGAGTTAGTAGATAGTGGGGGGTATATGAAGATACTGGCGCTGGTCACGGAAGCGTATGGCGGCCGTGGCGGCATAGCTCAGTATTGCCGTGATCTACTTGATGCTCTGTGTATGTTGCCAGAATGCGCGCAACTGGTTGTACTGCCTCGCCGGGTCAGCGACTCACCCGAAGAAGTGCCAGGCAAGATCAATTATCGTATGCAGGCCGCCGCTGGGAAGTGGCACTACGTACTGGAATTAGTGCGCTCCATGCTGGGTAGTAGTCGCTATGACTTTATCCTATGCGGGCATATCAACTTGTTGCCCTTGGCCTGGCTTGCCAAGTTTCTGACAGGTGGTCGGCTTGTTCTTCTGGTGTACGGTATTGACGTGTGGCAGCCTCACAGGAACAAATGGGTACGACGTTTCTT
>DAIAMA010000317.1 GCA_027438535.1 bacterium | reverse complement strand
CATGCGCGCGGAAGGCGTTGCCGCCGAATTGCATCGCGATCCGACGATTTCCACCACCATCAAGCTGCGCGTGATCGGACGGCAACAGCAATTATTGCGCATCGATTTCGAAACCGCGCCCAGCCACGAAGTTTTATCGGAGGCATTGGCGGATTACGAGCGGCTGCTGCGCGATGCCGATGTGGTGATTTTGTCGGATTACGGCAAGGGCGGCCTCGCGCATATTACACGCATGATCGCGCTCGCCAACGCCGCGCGCATCCCGGTATTGGTCGATCCCAAGGGCGACGACTATTCGCGTTACCGCGATGCCACGCTGATTACGCCCAACCGCGCCGAATTCCGCGAAGTCGCGGGTAGTTGGAAAAACGAAGACGAATTGAGCCGCAAGGCCGAGGCGCTGCGCCGGGATTTAGGCTTGCAAGGCTTGTTGATTACGCGCAGCGAAGAGGGCATGACGTTCTATCGCGAAGGTGAACGCGTGCACGAACCGACCCAAGCGCGCGAAGTCTTCGACGTCTCCGGCGCGGGCGATACCGTGATTGCCACGCTGGCGGTGATGCTTGCCTGCGGCGCGGATATGGCCGAGGCGGTGCGCGTGGCGAACCGCGCGGCGGGCATCGTGGTCGGCAAACTGGGTACCGCCGTGGTGCATAAAGAAGAGCTGTTTGGCTAATACACAGGATTTACAAGATTCCCGACTAGCCATGAAACTCAGCCAGATTAAACCCAGCCGATTTGCCGGCAAGGATGCCGGCGCTACACAGTGGAGTTATTTTTTTGCACTGATCCCATACCGTGCGCTGCGTAGCGCCGGCTTCCAGCCGGCAAGGTTGGCCAAGCTAGCAGTACGCACAATGGAATGGGTTCAACAATAACGAGCCCATGTTGGCTGAGAATTGTTGCTAATCAGGACAGGATTCGGCTTCCGTTTTTTCCTGTCAATTTAATTTTTCAAAAAGGACTGGCATGTACTACATCGTCACCGGCGCCGCCGGTTTCATCGGCGCCAATATCGTGAAAGCGCTCAACGCACGCGGCGAGACCGACATCATCTGTGTCGACAATCTCAGCAAGGCGGATAAATTCAAAAATCTGACCGATTGCGAGATTGCGGATTACATCGACAAGGAAGACTTCATCGAACTGCTGCTGGAGGGGGCATGGGAAGAGGAAATCGCGGCCGTTTTCCACGAGGGAGCCTGCTCCGACACCATGGAGACCGATGGCCGCTACATGATGGATAACAATTATCGCTACACGGTGACCCTATTCGATTATTGCCAGGCGGAGGAAGTGCCGTTTCTGTATGCCTCTTCGGCCAGCGTGTATGGCGGCGGCACGATTTTCAAGGAAGAGCGCTCGCACGAGGCGCCGCTGAATGTGTACGGCTATTCCAAATTTTTATTCGATCAATATGTGCGCCGCAACTGGAATAATCTCACGGCGCAAGTGGCGGGTTTCCGCTATTTCAACGTGTATGGCGCGCGCGAGCAGCACAAAGGGCGCATGGCCTCGGTGTCGTATCATCTCTTCAATCAATATCAGGCGACGGGCAAGGTGCGGCTGTTCGAGGGCAGCGGCGGTTACGCCAATGGCGAGCAGCGGCGCGATTTTATTTCGGTGGAAGATGTGGTCAAGGTGAATTTGCATTTCCTCGACCACCCGGACCAGTCGGGCATTTTCAACGTGGGCACCGGCCGTTCGCAAACCTTCAAC
>DAIAMA010000316.1 GCA_027438535.1 bacterium | reverse complement strand
GCTTATCTATGGCGTTTCGGTGCAGTTTCTCACGCGCTCGATCGAATCCTGGTTTGACGTGCGCGTGGACAACGCCTTGGAGGGGGGCATCAACCTCGGCCGTAGCGTGCTCGACGCGCAATTGCAAGATCTGGTGAAAAAAGCGGAATCCATGGCGGTATCGCTGGCGGACGAGCCGATTAGCGGCCACCTCGCCTTGCTCAACCGCCTGCGCGAGCAAGCCGGGGTACAGGAAGCCACGCTGTTCTCGGCGCGCGGCCACGTGCTGGCGTTCGCCGGCTCGGAAACCAGTTCGCTACTGCCGCAATTCCCCGGCCCCGCCATCTTGCGCATCGTGCGCGCGCAACGGCCATACAGCAGCATCGAGACGCTGGACGACAAGGGGCTCTATTTGCGCGCATGCACGGCACGCTCCGGCGCGTGCGGCACGAAGTTGGCGAGCTCGACATTGGTCGCCGCCACCAGGCGGTCGCCGCGCAGAATCTCTTGCACCGCTTTAATAACCTCGATGGTGGAGGGATCGCCAAACTTCAAAACCCGCGCGTCACCGAGATACACCGCTTCGTAGCCGAGCACTTTTTTAGTGTCCGGATCGATCAACGCCTTGCCCGGATGGAAAATGTGCCATTGCTTCGGCCCGTCGGGCTTCAAGCCTTCGACATATGCGCGATTGCCGGCACCGATCACGACGCGGTTTTCTTCGTTGGCGATAATCTGCGGCGCGTTCTCCAGGCCGTCTTTCTCGACCACCAGGGGCTGGCTTAAGAAGGGCCCGATATCGGCCGGAGAAATAACGGGGATCGCCTCGTGCTGGTCCGGCTCAACGCGGATCTGCGGCGAGAGCTTGACGAAGTTGCGGCCTTGGTATTTTTCGTTTTTGATTAAGCGCAGCGATCCCGTTGTGCGATCCAGCACCACCACATCGCCGGGATAAATCCAGTGCGGATTTTTAATTTCTTCTTTATTGAGTTTCCAAATTTCGGGCCAGCGCCATGGCTGCTTGAGAAATTTACCGGAAATACCCCAGAGCGTATCGCCCTTCACCACCACATAGCGGTCGGGCGCATCCTGTTTTACCGGCACCGCCTCATCGGCAAACGCGGGGACGGCAAAGAGCGTGCACAAACTGAGCAAAGCTATAATAATGTTTCGCATGAGCGACCTCGGTCACAATTTAGTTGCGAACCCACGCCGCAAGGCGATAACCGTTATGCAATACGGATCGTGGACTTTGCTTTAAATTCTGCATGTAAAAGTTTAATTAAGCAAGCCTTTTGATATGGCAATATTACCTATTCTTCATTATCCGGATGAGCGCTTACATACGCGGGCCAAACCCGTGCCGGTGGTGGACGACAGCGTTCGCCGGCTTATCGCGGATATGGCGGAAACCATGTATGCCGCACCCGGCATCGGGCTCGCCGCCACTCAGGTCGATGTTCACCAACGCCTTATCGTAATTGATATTTCGGAAAACCGGGACCAGCTTTTAGTCTTGGTCAACCCGGTTATCGTCAAAGCCGAAGGCCGGGCCGAACGCGAAGAAGGCTGTTTGTCCGTTCCGGGCATTTACGAGACCGTTACTCGGGCGGCACGCATCAGTGTGAAGTTTTTGGACCGCGACGGGAAAGAAGTCATACTGGATACCGATGGCTTGCTCGCTGTATGTATCCAGCACGAAATGGATCACCTGGAAGGTAAAGTTTTTGTGGAATACCTGTCGC
>DAIAMA010000315.1 GCA_027438535.1 bacterium | reverse complement strand
CGCGACGAAGAAGCCCCCGACGAAGGCCAAGCGGCCGATGCGGAAAACGCCGTGCACCTCTACACCGTGCATGGCGCGAAAGGGCTGGAGCGGCCTATCGTCTGGCTGGTGGACGCCAACCGCGTCCCGCCCGCCAAAGACGCTTATGGCGTACTGGTCGATTGGCAACCGGGGGCCGATGCGCCGGTACATTTTTCGCTCACTGCTAGGCAAGACGAGCGTGGGCTAGCGCGCAGCCTGCATTTCGCGCGCGAAGCGGACTTGCTGGCGCGCGAAGAACTGAATCTGCTCTACGTCGCCATGACGCGCGCCCGGCAATACCTCATCGTGAGCGGCTCGGAGGCGCGCAGCACGCCGCGCGCGAGCTGGTATGCGCGGCTCGCCGGCGTCATCGCGCCGAGTCTCGATCTCACGCCGCCGGATCAAGCGCCGCTCGCCGCTCCCATGACCGGCGCGACGCCCGCTATCGCCATCGACGCGGCACAACGTTTACTCGATACCGCTCCCGCCTGTGGCCGGCGCGTACGCGAAATCGAAACCCCGGCCATGCGCCACGGCACGCTCTTGCATCGCCTGCTGGAGCAACTCGCCCCAAGCGGAACCCTCTCTCCTAACTCTTCACCCGCAAGGAGTACGCCGGTGGGTGCCCCGCTGCTCCGCAGCGACCCTTCCGCAGTCCCGCTCGCGGGAGAGAGGGACTTAGGCTCGCTCCGCGAGCACTATAGCCTGTGCTTACATCAAGAATGGGGCATTACAGAACATGACTTCGAAGCGCTATGGCACGAGGCGCAAACCATCCTCGGCGCACCGCATCTGGCGCGTTTCTTCGATCCCGCACACTACCGCCGCGCTTGGAACGAGTTACCCTTCCTTACTGCGAACGGAGACTTTCTACGTATCGATCGCCTAGTGGAATTCGAAAATGAAATTTGGGTGCTGGACTACAAAAGCACGGAAACCACGACCGCCGCCACGCTCGCACAAGCCGCAAAACCCTATCGCGCGCAACTCAATAATTATTTAAGCGCAATGCAGGCGATTTTCCCAGGCAAACGGATGCATGGCGGATTGATCTTTAAGGGAGGATTGCTGTTTGAAATTGCCGGTTCGGCATACAAAAATTAAAGGCCAAGCGTAGAAGAAACGCGTGCACGTTCAATCCGGCAGTTCCCTGAGGCGCCGCTCGAGAAAGCGCCGTTCCGGTTCCTGCCGTTACGAATATAAACCATAGCACTAGCCCTAGCGCGATTCGGACACGCGCCGCGGTATCCGTGCCAAAGCCCACGGCTAAGACTGAAATCGCAATGGCAGCGCAGGCGGTAAATCCAATTGCAGCGAGTAGATCGAATTACATGGAACACCTCCGTGTATATACACTTACAATAAACAAAAAAATTATCTGCCCAGCGTACCGAGCAGCTTGCGGACACCGGTGCGGCGCAGCACTTCGCCGACCGAGGATTGCGCCTGATTCCAGGCGTCCAGCGCCGCCAAGGCGGCAGCCTCGCCCTTCTTTGTAATCGCGATGCGCCGGACACGCTGGTCATCGTCTGCCACGGTACTGACGAATCCTTTTTTCTCCAGCGGCCCAAGATTTCTAGTCAAGGAAGTGCGCTCAAGTCCCAGCATTGCCGCCAAAGCGCTGAGCGGCAGGGGTCCGGTTTGAGCCAGCGTTGCCAATAGCGTGAACTGGGTCGCGCGCAACCCCGTGCCGCGAAAGCTCG
>DAIAMA010000314.1 GCA_027438535.1 bacterium | reverse complement strand
TATTGGACTATGGCATCGAAACCCGCGCACAGGTCATCCCGACCGGCATCGAGCTGGCCGATTTCAGCGGCGGAGACGGGCAGCGCTTTCGCGCGCAACACCATATCCCGAGCACGCGCCCGCTACTGCTGTTCGTCGGCCGTATCGCGCATGAAAAGAACATCGGCTTTCTGCTCGAAGCGCTGACGCATATCAAGCAAGCGCACGCCGATGCGCTGCTCGTGCTCGCCGGCGAGGGACCGGCCACGGCTACGCTGCAGCGCCAAGTGGCGGGGCTTGGCTTGGAGGCGCACGTGCGTTTCGTCGGCTATCTGGAACGCAGCAGCGCATTGCTCGATTGTTATCGCGCCGCGGACATTTTCGTATTCAGCTCGCGTACCGAAACCCAAGGCCTGGTGCTGCTCGAAGCCATGGCTTTGGGCGTACCGGTGGTGGGACTGGCGGTCATGGGAACGGCGGAAGTGTTACAGCATGGCCGCGGCGCGCACATTGCGCAGGACGATGTGCGTGACTTCGCGAGCAAGGTGTCGGCGCTCCTGCACGATCCGGCGGCGCGCGCCGCCCTGGCCCAGGGTGCGATCGAATACGTCAAGGCCTGGACCGCGCCGGAGATGACGCGCCGGCTGAGCCATTTTTATGAGCACATATTGCATTTGCAGAACGACGAGATCATCCGGGGTCGGGCAGCGGCCACCGTTTCCGGCGCGGACAGAATACCCTTGCGCTAGTGCTGCTTCAGTTCCGGCAGAAATAGGCTCACCGGCAAGGGCAACTGCCCGCGCAACTCATCCAAACTTAAGCATCGTAAATAGCCGGTGCGCTCCGGGCAAGGCAGATCGGCGCGCCAGTGCGGCGCCTCGCCGCGCAGCAGGCGGTTGATTTCCGGCAGACGCGCGCCGGTTTGCGCCACATAATGATCGAAGCGCCGCGCAAGACGCCGGTCCAGGCGTTGCGCGCCGGCATACAGAGCATGATGCGCGCGGCTGCCGTAGAGCGCGTGCGTGGCGCGCCGCAAGTGAATCAAGGCGCGTTCGGCGGTTGCCTGCGTACAGCCGAATTCCGCGGCCGCATAGCGCGCGAGCACGGCATGCTGCTCGCGCAACACCTGCTGCGGCATCGCGAATAAAGCATGCTCGATATGCGCATCCATCATCCACTCGGAAATGGCATGCGTGACCATCGGCAGTTTCAGCCACATCTGTTCGTGTGCCGGCACGAAGTGGTTGTGCGCGATAATATCGACCAGCAAATGGCTGGCATACCCCAAGGCGAGCGCGCGCGTCTCCGGGCTATCGGCATGCGCCAATAATTGCGCCGCTTGTTCCCACCGATGGGTTTCGGCGAACGCCTCGGTGCGTGCGCCGGGCCCGACCACAGCGAGGTCCGGCAAACACGATCCCGCCAGCACCAGCCGCGGCAGGCGCTGGGCGGCGCTGCGCAAGCGCGGGTCCAACAAAGGCACCGCCCACAGCAATAACTGCGAAAAATACAGATGCGTCGCCAGCCCCCAAGCCAGCGCATTCGCGCTATGCAGCAGCAGAGGAATAACCCAATAAAGTCCATAGCGTATACGCATGGCCGCAGTCTAAAAACCGATTGCGTATTCCGCGTGAAGCTTGCGTGATTTTTCTGTGACAATACGCGAGGTAAATGCGCTAAACTGCCGGGCTAAATCGTTATCCGAACATTGGGAGAAATGCATGCGCACGCTGATTTGCGGCTCGC
>DAIAMA010000313.1 GCA_027438535.1 bacterium | reverse complement strand
CGGCGGCGGAATACGCCATGCGCGGCAAGCGCGGCGTGCGCGTCTTCATGCTCTCGCCGTTGGGCAAGATGAGTCCGTTCCAAACCGCGCAGATGTTTTCGCTGCAAGACCCGAATATTTTCAATCTCGCGGTACGCGGCGTGTTCGACGATTGCCAAGACATCGTCAAAGCCGTTTCCAACGATCTCGCCTTCAAAGCCCGGCACAAAATCGGCGCGGTCAATTCCATCAACTGGGCGCGCGTCTCGGCGCAGATCGTGTATTACTTCAAAGCCTATTTTGCCGTGGTAAAAGAAGCCGGCCAGGAAGTGTCGTTTGCCGTTCCCTCCGGCAATTTCGGCAATGTGTGCGCCGGGCATATTGCGCGCATGATGGGATTGCCGATCAAAAAGCTGATCGTCGCCACCAATGAGAACGATGTGCTGGACGAGTTCTTCAAATCCGGGCGCTATGCGCCGCGCGCCGGGACGCAGCACACTTCCAGCCCGTCGATGGATATTTCCAAGGCATCCAATTTCGAGCGCTTCATCTACGATGTGGTCGGGTGCGATGCGGTGCAAGTGCGCGCCTTATGGAGCAAGGTGGATCAGAATCAAGGCATAGACTTCAGAGGCACGCCGTATTTCGACCGGGTGCGCGCATTCGGTTTCGTCTCCGGGCGCAGCACCCACGCTGACAGGCTCAAGACCATTCGCGACATTTATGCACGCTATGGCCAAATGGTGGACACGCACACCGCCGATGGCATCAAGGTCGGCCTGGAATACCGTGAAGCCGGTGTACCGCTCATCTGTTTGGAAACCGCCTTGCCCGCTAAATTCGAAGCCACCATTCGCGAAGCGCTCGGGCGCGAACCGGAACGGCCGGCCGCGCTGCGAGGGCTGGAGAATTTAGCGCAACGCTTCGAGGTGGTGGACGCCGATGCGGAAGCGGTGAAGCGTTATATCGTCGCGCATTGCTGAATTTCCCGCGCTTTGGGTCATGACCGAATGCGCAGCGACAAATCCACCGCTCGCACATGCTTGGTCAGCCCGCCGATGGAAATACGATCCACGCCGGTTTCGGCGACAGCGCGCACATTGTCCAGGGTGATGCCGCCCGAGGCTTCGAGCGCGGCGCCTTGGGCGGTGATACGCACCGCTTCGCGCATTTGTTTCGTGTCGAAATTATCCAGCAGAATGAGTTTCGCGCCCGCGTCCAAGGCCTCTTCAAGTTCGGCCAGCGATTCCACTTCGATTTGAATCGGGATGCCAGGCTTGGCTTGCTGCTGTGCAGCGGTTAAAGCCGCGCGGATACCGCCCGCCGCCGCGATATGGTTTTCCTTAATCAAAATCCCATCGAACAAGCCGATGCGCTGATTCGCGCCGCCGCCGATTTGCACCGCGTATTTCTGCGCGATGCGCAGCCCCGGCAGCGTCTTGCGCGTATCCATGATCATCGCCTTGGTGCCTTTGATGGCATCCACATAGCGGCGCGTGACGGTGGCCGTGCCGGACAGCAATTGCAAAAAATTCAACGCCGGACGCTCGGCGCTTAAAATGGCGCGCGCATTGCCGTTAATTTCACAGAGCATAGCGTCGGCCGGTATGCGCTCGCCCTCTTTGGCAAGCCAGGTGACTTGAGCCCGCGGGTCGAGCGCTTTGAAACACGCTTCGAACCACGGTATACCGCACAACACCGCTTCCTCGCGCGCAATGAGCGTGGCGCGCGCGGTACGGCCGGCGGGA
>DAIAMA010000312.1 GCA_027438535.1 bacterium | reverse complement strand
CGTCGAAGTTTTTCCGTCGGACGCGAATTTTATTCTGCTGCGCGTGGCGAATGCGGATACAGTGTTCGAGAGTCTCAAACAGCGAGGCATATTGATCAAGAATTTAAGCCGGGCACACCCGCAACTCGACAATTGTTTGCGCGTGACGGTCGGCACACCGGACGAAAATCAACTCTTTCTTACCGCGCTCACTGCGAGCTTATAACTTTATGCGTACCGCCAAAGTAAATCGAAGCACGCTGGAAACCAAAATCACGGTATCCCTCAATATCGACGGCACGGGTCAGACCAAGATCAATACCGGCGTGCCCTTTCTCGACCACATGCTGGATCAAATCGCGCGCCACGGTTTGATGGACATCGAAGTCGAAGCCAAGGGCGATTTGCATATCGACGCGCACCACACGGTAGAGGACGTGGGCATCACGCTCGGCCAAGCGTTAGCGCAGTGCGTCGGCGATAAAAAAGGCGTGCGCCGCATGGGCCACGCTTATGCGCCGCTGGATGAGGCCTTGTCGCGGGTGGTGGTGGATCTTTCCGGCCGCCCCGGCTTGATATTCGAGGTGCCGTTCACGCGCGCGCGCGTAGGCGATTTCGACTTGGATTTGACCCGCGAATTTTTTCAAGGCTTCGTCAATCACGCCTTGGTGACGCTGCACGTGGATTGCTTGCGCGGCACGAATGCGCACCACCAGGCGGAAACCTTGTTCAAAGCTTTCGGACGCGCGTTGCGCATGGCGGTCGAAGCCGATCCGCGCGCGGCGAATATCATGCCTTCAACCAAGGGATCGCTCTAAGCCAACCTGCGGCAGTTCGCACCCACACACCATGACTGACATCGCCGTCATCGACTATGGCATGCGCAATTTGCGCTCCGTGTCGAAAGCCCTGGAATATGTGGCGCCGCGCGTGAGCGTGGCGGTCACCAGCGATCCGCACGAGGTCATCAAAGCGGGCCGCATTGTGTTTCCCGGCCAAGGCGCCATGCCCGATTGCATGCGCGAAATGGAGTCGCGCGGCTTGCGCGAGGCCATTCTGGAATCCGCAAAGACCAAACCCTTTCTTGGTATTTGCATCGGCATGCAGATGCTGTTCGAACATTCCGAGGAAGGCGACGTGGCAGGTCTGGGCTTGTTCCCCGGGCGCGTGCTGCGTTTTCCGCATGATGCGATGGTGGACGACAAGGGTAATAAACTCAAAGTGCCGCACATGGGCTGGAACGAAGTGCATCAAGCCATTTCTCACCCGCTGTGGTCCGGCATCCCCGACGGCGCGCGTTTTTATTTCGTGCACAGTTATTATTGCGAACCGGCCCACCCGGATTTAGTGGCGGGCTTTACCCACTATCCCTTCCCCTTTACCAGCGCGGTGGCGCGGGATAATATTTTCGCGGTGCAATTTCATCCGGAAAAAAGCGCGGCCGCCGGTTTAGCGCTGCTCGGCAATTTCGTGATGTGGGATGGGTCATCCGCCGCGGCTGAATCCTGCACCACTTCTGCTTGCATGTAACCTACTTAACACCACACTCGAAACCTATGCTTATCATTCCAGCGATCGACTTAAAAGACGGCCACTGCGTGCGTTTGAAACAAGGCCAGATGAACGAGGCCACCGTGTTCTCCGAGGATCCCGGCGCCATGGCGCGGCAGTGGATAGCGCGCGGCGCGCGCCGCTTGCATCTGGTGGACTTGAACGGCGCCTTCGCCGGCAAGCCGCTCAACGAAGCCGCGATCAA
>DAIAMA010000311.1 GCA_027438535.1 bacterium | reverse complement strand
AAGATACCTTGGGCCAGTTGTGGCAGCAACGCTTGGCCGCGGCAGCGCAGCAAGCGGCGCAAGCGGGCAAATTATCGCAAACGCTGGCGCGCATGGTGGATCATTTGCTGCAACCGCAACTGCCGTGGCGCATGTTGCTGGCGCGCTATATGAAGGTATCGGCGCGCGACGATTACAGCTTCCAGCGCCCGTCGCGGCGCGAAGGCGCGGCGATCTTGCCGAGCTTGGCATCCAGCATGATCGATGTGATCGTGGTGCTGGATACGAGCGGCTCGATCGGCGAGGAAGAAATGCGCGAATTCCTGTCCGAAGTCGATGTGCTGAAAAGCCAATTACGCGCGCGCATTACTCTGCTCGCTTGCGACAGTGCCTTGTGCGCCAATGGGCCATGGATTTTCGAGTCCTGGGAGCCGACGCGGCTGCCGGAAAACTTGACCGGCGGCGGCGGTACCAGCTTTATCCCGCCGTTCGAATGGATCGCGCGCGAGCAGCTGCACCCCGATCTGGTGGTGTACTTTACCGATGCCGAAGGCGAGTTTCCCGTCCAAGAACCGCCGTGCCCGGTGATCTGGCTGGTCAAAGGCAAGGCACCCGTTCCCTGGGGTCAGCGCGTACAGCTTAACTGACGCCGCGGTACAGTTGCGCGGCCAACGCGCGAGGATCGAACGGCTGCGTGGTATCGATGAAAATCGCGCCTTGGGTTTCGGCTGCCGTCAGCGTTTCGCGTGAGGCGAGTTGCTGTTCTAAAATCGCCAGATTCGCTTCCGCCGCGTCTGTCCCGGTTTGATACCGCGCGGTGACGCGCGCCCGTAAAATCGCTACTGGCGCATCGCAAGAAACAATCCAAGTGTTGCCGGACAATGTTTGACAGAGCGCGCGCTGGCGGGCGCCGAGAAACGTGGCATCGAGTATGACGGCATAACCTGCGGCCAGCGTATCGCGCGCGATTTCCGCCAGGCGCGCATAAGTGCGCTGCGTCGCTTCGGCGCCGTAGATGCCGATGCCGGGCGCGGAATGACTGCGCGCGAGCGGAGCCAAGCCGAACAGGCGCTTGCGCTCGACATCGGAGCGCACGGGAATGGCCGGTAAGTGCGCGGCTATGTCGCGTGCGATTGTGCTCTTGCCCGAACCGGAAACACCGTGCATCAATACCAGCAAGGGGGGAGGAATCCGGCTGAATTGTTCCATCAAGGCCAGATAGTTTCGATACGCTTGCCAGGCTGGGGCGCGGCTATCCGGCGGCGTCTCGCTCGCAGTGGCGCGAAATGCGGCGATCTTGGCGCGCACCATGGCGCGGTACATGAGGTAATAACGCAGCACCTTGAGTCCGGCAAAATCGCCGGTGTGCTCCAGATAGGTATTGAGGAAACGGAAACCCAAACCGGGATGGCCGCGGCTGGCGAGATCCATTACCACGAATGCGATCTCGCTCATCACATCGATCCAGCGGAAGTCGTCGTTGAACTCGATGCAATCGAAGGGCACGATCTCGCCATCGATGAGCGCCATATTGCCCAGATGCAAATCACCGTGGCATTCGCGCACGAAGCCGGCGTGCTTGCGTTGCAAGAAAATTGGCGTAGTAGCGGCGAACAAGGTGTCGGTGATTTGCGCTAAGTGCGCCAGTTGTGCGCGATCTTCCGGTGCGGATAGCAGCGGTTCGATTTGGCTGAAGTTCTGGTGCGCCGCGGCATCAATGCTATCTGGCGTGCCATAGGGTTGCGCAGGCGTTGCGCCGGGCAGTGCGCCA
>DAIAMA010000310.1 GCA_027438535.1 bacterium | reverse complement strand
GGGATGGCGGCATGAAATTCGGCGGGCAAAATATTGCCCGTGTTTTCGTCTTCGATGCGCGAGAGCAATTGCCGCGCGATGCGAAAGCTCGACGGCACCACGCCGCTGGCATCGCCCGAATGCACGCCCTCGGTCAACACCTCCACCGTCAAGGTGCCGCCCACCATGCCCCGGAGCGAGGCTGTGCTCCACAGCCGCGCGTAATCGCCGCAACCGGAATCGAGCCCGATCACTAAATCCGGCACGCCGATGCGGGGCGCGAGTGCCTCCATATACGCGGGTAAATCCGGGCTGCCGGATTCCTCGCTGGTCTCGATCAATACCACGCAGCGCGGGTGCGGCACACCTTGCGCTTGCAGTGCCGCAATGGCCGAGAGCGCGGAAAAAATCGCATAGCCGTCATCCGCCGCGCCGCGTCCATAGAGCTTGCCGTCCTCGACGACCGGTTGCCATGGGCCTAAGCCTTCGCGACATCTGGTCATTTCGGGTTGCTTATCCAGGTGGCCATACAGCAATACTGTCTTCGGCGCCTCTATTTTGATGTCGCGCGGCAGCAGCGGCTGCGCCGCCGTATCGCTTTTACTCGCGGGGATATCCACAAAAATCGTCGGTGTGCGCCGTGCCAGCCGCACGACTTCCAAGTGCATGCCCGCGATCGCTTGCTTGCGTGCCCAGGCCAGCGCTAAATCCACCGCGCGTTCGATATGGCCGTGCGTTGCCCAATCCGGGTCAAACAGCGGCGATTTGGCCGGGATGGCGATATAGGCCATGAGGCATGGAATGATTTCGTCCGCCCACTGCCGGGCAATATGTCGAGCCAGTAATTGTGAATCCACGATGACCTCCGAGGCGAGCTTAACCCAATTACCGTGGCTCGCCCAGCTTGGCTAACGCTTGCGTGCAGCGTAACTATTTGTGAAAACCAAGTGCAATTCTTAACTATTTTCCCCAAAATAGGTGCATCGAAAATAAGTGGAGTGAAACAATGCCATTGTCGACAGATTGGTTTACCTGGGCGCTCCTGTCCGCTTTTTTCGCGGCGCTGACGGCGATATTCGCCAAGCTCGGATTGGCGGGCGTCGATTCCGATCTCGCGACACTCATTCGCACCTTCGTGATTTTCGTCGTGCTCATGGGCTTTGTCTATTTCGCCGGGAAATGGCGCAATCCGGCCGAACTTTCCGCCAAGACGTGGGTGTTTCTCGTGCTCTCGGGTTTGGCGACCGGCGCATCCTGGGTCTGCTACTTTCGCGCATTGAAGGTGGGCGAGGCTTCCAAGGTGGCGCCTATCGACAAGTTAAGCCTGTTGCTGGTCGCGGTATTCGCCTTTTTGTTTCTGGGCGAGCGCCCCAGCGGCTGGGATTGGTTCGGCATACTGCTCGTCGGCACCGGCGTCATGCTCCTGGGCTTGAAGCGCTGATCCCGGATGAGCCCCCGGCATAGCGGATTTCCAGTATATCGCCGCATAGCCGCGCTTGCTGCTTGGCGCTGAATCCGGCACTTACGCGATGGATAAAATTTACCCTGTTTCTTTGGTCTGGTTCAGACGCGATCTGCGGTCCTACGACCATGCCGCGTTGTCGCAAGCGCTGCGGCAGAGCGAACGGGTTTATTGCGCGTTTGTATTCGATACCGACATGCTCGATGCGCTGACCGATAAAGCCGACCGCCGCGTCGAATTTATTTGGCATGGGCTCAAGGAATTGAACGCCGCGCTGGCGCGGATGGGCGGCGGCTTGATCGTGCGGCAGGGCCGCGCGCGCGAGATGGTTCCGCAACTTGCGCATGAATTA
>DAIAMA010000030.1 GCA_027438535.1 bacterium | reverse complement strand
GACGGTGGCGTGGTCATCGTGACGAGCACCAACATCATGACGATAATGACGACTGAGGCTAGGCTGTTTCATGGCCCCATCATTAGCAGACTCATTGCCGCGGCAGTATGCCAGAATCGTCAATAAATGGATTCGGCTATCATTGATCTTTCAGTCTATGGAACCTGCATGATGCGCCGAATATTGCTGGCTACCGCCCCTTAGGGGGTATTACGCCGCCGCTTTGATCTCTGTGCGGCTGCGTCCCGCGCGCTTGGCATCGAGCAATGCTTGATCGGCGCGCGACAGCGCCGCATTCTCCGATTGATCGTGGCGGCTGTATTCGGATAAGCCGCCGCTCCACGATACGGCGTGGATCACGTTCGGCATCAATTCCATGCGCTGGGGTAAATTCTCGCGTAGGCGCTCCGCTAATTCGGTGGCTTTTTTAAGGGAAGTGTTGGGGAAAATCACGCAGAATTCATCGCCGCCCAAGCGCGCCACGAAATCGCTGGCGCGTAAATTATCCTTCAGCGCCCTGCCGAACTGCACGATCAACTGGTCTCCCGCATCGTGGCCGAAGGTATCGTTCACCCGTTTGAAATTATCGATATCGAGAATGAGCAGGCTGTGCGCCCAGCCCTCGTTGACGCGGCCGAACACTTCGTGTTGCTTGGCTTCGAAGCTGCGCCGGTTATTGACTTGAGATAGATGGTCGGTGCCGGCCGAGCTGACCACGCGCAGATGTTTGCCCACCGCCATTTTCGCCAGCTGGTACATGATATGGTAGCTGTTCTGGAATTCTTTCAGCTCGATATCGTAGTGTTTACGGATACGCCCGTGGGTAATATCGGAGAAGAGCTTGGTCAGCATCGTGAGGTCGGCCTGCAGCGTGCGGTTGCTCATGGCGTAAGCCATGCCAAGCACCACGGCGATAAGCAGGGCGAGCGCGGCGCCGATGATCAGATAGCTTTGCCGCAGATCGCGCGCGAGTCCACTGGCCGGCGGTTGGCTCCAGATGGCCAAGCGCCACGGCGTGCCTGTTAGCGGAATCAATTCCGGCACGCCTTGGGTTTTGAGTTGTTCATTGCCGCGTTTGAGTAGCGTATCGGAAGTGCCATTCACTTGCTGCAACTCGGCATAGCCATCGATAAGCGGGCTTTGGTTAAACAAGGCGCGTACCTCGGTAAGATCGCGCTCTACCAGGACAAAGCCGATGATGGTGCCGTCCGTATTGCGCACCGGCTCGCTCAAGGCGAGGGCGAGCGATTCGGCGTGTAGCGCCGTTGCGCCGTGCTGTGCCGCACGGGCTTTTTCGATCATGGCTTTTTGTTGCGCGTCGAGCATGCTGGGAATGGGCGTGAGGCCGCGCGCTTGATCGCTGCTGATGAGATGAATATCGCCCAAATTGGGATAGAGGCTGCCGATAAGCGCGAGCTGATTACGCTGTTCGGCGGCATCGTTGCTTTGCAAGGCGCGCAGTGCCAGCGGCGATTGCGCTATGGCCTGCGTGGCGCGGCTCCAATCGCGGGCAATGGCGCTGATTTGGCTGGCGAGTAAATTCCCGGCGTAAGCGGGTGCGCGGCGGCTTATTTGCTGTTCGCTCTCCAGCGTGGCGTGATACAACACCAGCCCCGCTAGCGAGACGAGCGTCAGCACGGCAAGGAACGCCATGGCGGCAATACGCGCTAAAGAAGGCTGCATCTTTCTGCTCAACTCCGCGTGATCATGGCGCCAAGCACGCGTGGCGATTGGCGCCGCCGGCGTGAACACAAGCCGGTATTATCGTTATGGGTGTTACTTATTGCTTGCCGGTACTGCCGAACCCACCGCTGCCGCGTTCGCTTTCGCTTTCGCTGAAGGAGGCAACGATGTTGAAATCAACGCGCGCGACCGGAACAATCACGAGTTGCGCGATGCGTTCCATCGGATCGATGGTGAAAGTCGTCTGGCTACGGTTCCAGCACGAGACGAAGAGTTGGCCCTGATAATCCGAATCGATCAGGCCAACTAAGTTGCCGAGCACGATTCCGTGTTTGTGTCCCAAGCCCGAGCGCGGCAGGATCATCGCGGCATACCCGGGATCCGCGATATGAATCGCCATTCCGCTCGGAATGAGTTCGGTTTGACCCGGATGCAACACGATGGGCGTGTCGATGCAAGCGCGCAAATCCAAACCGGCGGAGCCGGTGGTGGCGTATGTAGGCAATTGATCCCGGATACGCGGGTCGAGGATCATGAGGTCGATTTTCTGCACGGGAAAAAATTTTCTTTTTTTACGGCCAAGGCGGCCGGTTGCAATCGCGATTCTCTGCGGAACATTATGCCGCAAGAGGCATGCGGCAGGAAGGGATATGCTTAACCGTACCTTACAACAAACTTGCGATATGTTCGATAAGCGTTCGTGCCAGAATAAGTTTTTCCGCGCGCGCCAAAGTCTGCATGCCGTGCGCGCCGATCAAAATGAGTTCGGATTCGTCTTGTCCCACGGCATCTTGCACGCGGTTGGCGACGATGAGCGGAATGGATTTCTGGGCGCGCTTGGTTTTGGCATGCGCCGTTATTTTTTCGGTTTCCGCCGCGAAGCCGACACAGAAGGGCGGCTTGGGCAGCGCCGCGACTTCCGCCAAGATGTCGGGGTTGAGCACGAGCGTGAGCGTGGGCGCGGTATCGCGCTTCTTCATTTTTTGTTGCGCGGCTTGCGCTACGCGATAATCCGCGACTGCCGCCACGCTGATAAAAATCGCGCTGCGTTTGATTTCCCGCATCACCGCATCGCGCATCTCTTGCGCCGTGGTGACTTGGATCACGCGCACGTTCGGCGGCGGCGTGAGCGCGGTGGGCCCGGTGATCAGGATTACCTCCGCACCGGCTTCCCAGGCCGCGCGCGCGACGGCGTAACCCATTTTGCCCGAGGAGCGATTGGTGATACCGCGCACCGGATCGATCGGCTCGTAAGTCGGCCCGGCCGTCACCAGCACCCGTTTGCCGGCGAGACGCTTAGGCTGAAATAGGGCGTCGAGTTCGATCAAGAGTGTTTCCGCTTCGAGCATGCGCCCCATGCCGAGCTCGCCGCAAGCTTGTTCACCGCTGGCCGGGCCGAATACCGCGATGCCGTCTTGCCGCAGTTGCGCGAGATTGCGCTGCGTCGCGGGCTTGTCCCACATTTCCCGATTCATCGCCGGCGCCACGGCCAGCGGGCAATTACGAGCTAGGCACAGCGTCGAGAGCAGATCGTCGGCCAAGCCGTGCGCGAGTTTAGCGAGAAAATTGGCGCTGGCCGGCGCGATCAAAATCACGTCGGCTGCGCGCGACAAGTCAATATGCGTCATGCCGTTGCCAGCGGCGCTATCCCACAATTGGGTGAGTACCGGCTTGCCGGAGAGCGCTTGCAGGGTCGCCGCGCCGACGAAATGCGCCGCCGCCCCGGTCATGACGACTTGTACCGCGTACCCGGCCTTCACCAGCAGGCGCGTGAGTTCCGCCGCCTTGTAGGCCGCGATGCCGCCGGTGATGCCGAGCACTATGCTTTTGGAATGCGCTTGCGCCATAATGGAAGGCATTTTACGGGAAAGGGTGGGAGATGGCGATTACCGACTGGCCGGCGCAGGAGCGCCCGCGCGAACGCTTGCTCGAATACGGCGCGCAGGCGCTTTCGGATGCGGAGTTGCTGGCGATTTTTTTGCGCACCGGTATGAACGGCAAAAGCGCGGTCGATCTCGCGCGTGAATTGCTGCAGGCTTTCGGCAACCTGACCGCCTTGAGCGCGGCGAGCGCGGAGGCTTTCTGCGCCGTACCCGGCTTGGGGCCGGCGAAATACGCGCAATTGCAAGCGGTAATGGAGATGGCGCGGCGCGCGCTCAAGGAGCAAGCCAAGCAGCGCGATGCGCTGACTTCGCCGCAAGCGGTGCGCGATTATTTGCGCCTGCAGCTCGGCACGCGCGAATACGAAGTGTTCATGGCGGTGTTTCTCGATACCCAAAACCGCGTGATCGCGATGGAAGAGTTGTTCCGCGGTACGCTCAAGGAAACCAGTGTCTATCCGCGCGAGGTGGTGAAGCGTGCGCTCGCGCATAACGCCGGCGCCGTCATCTTCGCGCATAATCATCCTTCCGGCGTGGCGGAACCGAGCCGCGCCGACGAGGCGATTACGCGAGCGCTCAAACAAGCGCTGGCGCTGGTGGATGTGCGCGTGCTCGATCATTTCATCGTCGCCGCGGGCGGCGGCGTGTCGCTGGCGGAGCGGGGGCTGATTTAAAATATTCCTGCCGCGGCGAACGCGGAACATTATTTATGATGAGTCCGATTTTCTCCGGCTTGTTACGCAAGTGCTCGATGCGCCGTTTCGTTCATTGCGTGCTATAAAAGGAGAGCAGTGCAAATCACGATAGCCTCGGGCATCGAAGACGCGAATGAGCGGAGTGAACCTTTCTCCCCATTGTTCCGTTTAGTGCATAAAACCTGATGGGAGGATAGCCATGTCATCGATCGACGACCACGCACTTTTTCAATGGCTCGTTTCGTCGCTTATTCTGTTTTTCTTGTTCTGGTGCATCGTTGCCGTGGCGCTTGGTGTCGGACTGATCGTGTGCAGCGGCAAAACGCTTAAGTTTCTCGACACGATGAACCGGTATGTGTCTACGCGGCACGGGTTCAAGCCGATGGCTGTCATGCACGATATCGGTTTGTCCGTACGGAAATACCGGATATGGATTGCCGCCCTCTTGATCGCCGGATCGGCTTATTCGCTATTCGGTTTAATCGCGTGGTTCGACATTACCGCGGTCGTTGCCCGCTTCGATATGCATCTCCCGCGCGCATTTGTCTCATGGATTGCCGACAGCTTGAGATGGTTACTGATTGCCGGCTGCGCATTTGCGTTCGTGATCGGCGTCATGCTCGGCTTTTTCCCGAAGGCTTTGGATATCATCGAAGCGCGCGCGAACAAGTGGTATTCGTTTCGGCATATCGCGCGCGGCGCGGATACGATGCATTTGTCGCTCGACAAATGGGTAGCCGCCTTTCCCCGGACTGCCGGCTGGATTATCGTGCTGTCCGCCTTGTTCGTGGCGGTCGACGCCGCGATCATGCTGCTCGGACGAACTTGAACGCGCCCGCGACGCTGAAAGCCGTGGCGGCTAGGGAAGTTGTTTCGAGATTTCGATGGCGATGTTCTTCGCGCCCAGTTTTACCGGCGCGCTGATTCCTTCGAGATCGCCGGGTTGCGGCATGGCCATACCGCTTTTGGAAATGCGCGCGACAATTTCCACTTCTGGGAAATTCGACAGTTTCATTTGCGGCGACATGGCCATGCTGTCGTCGAGCTTAAAGTTGACGGGTAAGTCTTTCACTTGCAGTTTCAGCAGGGCCAGCGGCATTTTCGGGCCGGCCACCGCGCGCGCGAATATGAACAAGGTGTCTTGCGGCGCGGCTTTGTCCCGTAATGCCGGCGCCAAGCGCACTTGGCCGGCAAGGCTTGCCATGGGCGTGCTTTTCATGCCCGTTTGCTGCCGCAGTTCGGTGAGTTTTTCCTTCAGCATTGCCGCGCCTTCCGCATCCGGCGGCAGTTGCGCCAATAGTTTTTCCCAATGTGCGATGGCCTGCTTGGGTTTTCCCGCTTCGACCGCGGCGAAACCGGCGAGATAGAGCGCCTTGCCGTTGTTGGGATCGAGCTTGAGCGCCTGTGCGACCAAGGCGGCCGGTTTGCCGGCAAGTTTTTGTCCGTTGGCCATCGCCAGGGCATCGGCGTAATCGGCGAAAGCCTGCGCATCCTGCGGCGTGAGTTGCGTCAGCTTGTCATAGGCTTGCGCGGCATCGGGATAACGCGCCAGGCCCATATAGGCGCGGCCCAGCATGGTCCAGCCGGTGATGTCGTTGGGCTGCTCGCGCAAGCGTTGTTCCAATTTCGGCAGCAGTATTTCGATCTGCTGCAATTGCACGATCATGGGATCGGTGGGAGGGTTGATGGCACGCGGGTTGCCTATTTTGGCATAGAGGCCCGCGGCGAGCAGCGGTATCAGCAAGACGATTATGATGCCAGGCCAGCGTGCGGTCTTGACCGCGGGTGTGGTAGCCGCGGCCGGTGGAATGTCTTGCAATAAGCGCCGTTCCAATTCGTGTTTGGCGAGATCGAATTGCGCTTGCGATAACAAGCCGTTATTTAAGTCGGTTTCCAGCTCGGCAAATTGGTCGGTGTAAATTTGCGCATTCACCGCGTCTTGCGCGGGCGCTTGAGAGGGCTTGCGCGCACGCAGCAAGGGCAATGCGACAAACAGCATGGCGGCGAGCGCCATGAGCGCCCCGATCAGATAAAACGCAGTCATGCGCGATCGCTTTCTTTATTCAGTAGGGATTGGATGCGCGTCGCCTCGTCGGGCGTGAGCGGCGTTTCGTCCAGCGCACGGCGCCGCCGCTTGATGAAAAACACCAAGCCGCCGGCCGCGCCGAACAGGAGCAGGAAGGGGCCGAACCACAATACCCACGTGGTGGGCTTCATCGGCGGGCGATAGAGCACGAAGTCGCCATAGCGGTGGGTAAGGTAATGTTTTATTTCCGCATCGCTCATGCCTTCGCGCATTTTTTCGCGCACTTCGCGCCGCAGGTCGCGGGCGAGGTCGGCTTGTGAGTCGGCCAAGGTCTCGTTTTGGCAAACCAGGCAGCGCAGCTCTTTGGAAAGCTTGAGCATGCGCGCTTCGAGTGCCGGATCTTTTGCCAGCGGCGCGGCTTCTTTCGCCAATGCGGCGGCCGCGAACGTAAAAAATAAAATACCGAACAAGATGCGCTTCATTTGGAAAGCGCCAGTACCAAGGGCATGATTTTTTCCTGCAACACTTGCATGGTGACCGGGCCGATGTGCTTCATGCGAATCACGCCTTGCTTGTCGATCACATAGGTCTCGGGAACGCCATATACGCCATAGTCAATGCCGACTCGCCCGTCGGCATCGGAGACGCTCAATACGTAAGGATCGCCAAGTTGCCGCAGCCAATCCAAGGCGTCTTGGCGCCGGTCTTTATAATCCAGGCCGATAATCGGGACGGAATGGGATTGCGCGAACGCCACCAGCACCGGTTGTTCCTCGCGGCAAGACACGCACCACGATGCCCACACATTGAGCAGCCATACTTGGCCGAGCATCTTGCCCGGGGCGAAGGATTGGGTTGCATCGTGCAGTTGCGGCAGCTTGAACGCGGGCGCGGGCTTGTTGATCAGCGGCGAGGGAATTTCGCGCGGATCATGCTCGAGCCCAATAGCGAAAAATACCACCAGCGCGATAAAAATGCCGAAGGGAATGAGAAAACGCGCCATCAAGCCTTGCTTCCCAGGGGGATTGCCGCGGCGAGTTTGGCGGCGCTGCGCGCCAAGCGGTAGCGCCGGTCGGATACCGCGAGTAAACCGCCCAATGCCATCAGCACCGCGCCGCCCCAGATCCAATCCACGAAGGGTTTGTAATAGACACGCACCGCCCATGCGCCTTTCTCCAACGGCTCGCCGAGCGAGACATACAGATCGCGCGTGAGGCCGGTATCGATAGACGCTTCGGTCATGGCCATGCGCGAAGCGTTATAGATGCGTTTTTCCGGATGCAGGGTTTTGACCGGCTTGCCGTCGCGCGTGATGTCGATCGACGCGGTCCAAGCTTGGTAATTCGGCCCCGTCCGCGGCGTGGCGCCGCGGAAAGTGAACACATAGCCGCCCGCCGTGGCGGTATCGCCGATATCCATGCGCACATCGCGCTGGGTTTCAAAACCTTTGACCAGCGTCACGCCGATAATGAATACCGCCACGCCCAGATGCGCGAGCAGCATGCCCCACCAGCTGGGCGACTGCCGGGTGATGCGCGCGATGAGCGGGCCGGGATTGGCGGCCTGCGTGAGGCGGCTCCAAACCGTATAGCTCACGGCCGCGATGATCCAGCCGGCGAGCAGCAAGCCGAGGCTGATCAGCGGCGTCCACTTACCGAGCGCGAGCGGCAACAGCAAGGCCGTCACGAGCGCCACGCCGAAGGCCCATTTCAAGCGCGTCACCAATTCCGGCAAAGGCTGCTCTTTCCAGCGCGCGAGCGGCCCCACGCCCATGAGAAAAATCGCCGGCGCCATCAGCGGCAGAAATACCGCATCGAAATAGGGCGGGCCGACGGAAATCTTGCCTAGGCCCAAAGCATCGATGAACAAGGGATAGAGCGTGCCGAGCAGTACCGCGCCGGCCGCGACCAGCAGCAATACGTTATTGGCAAGCAAAAAGGTTTCGCGCGAGATCAGCGCGAATTTGCCTCCAAGGCCGACCTTGGGCGCGCGCCACGCGAACAGCAGCAGCGATGAGCCGATCACCAAGGTGAGAAAAATCAAAATATATACGCCGCGCCGGGGGTCGGTGGCGAAGGCGTGCACCGAGGTCAGCACGCCGGAACGCACCAGGAAAGTACCGAGCAAGCTCAATGAAAAAGCGCAAATCGCCAGCAGTACGGTCCAGCTTTTGAACGTGCCGCGCTTCTCGGTGACCGCCAGCGAATGGATCAAGGCGGTGCCTACCAGCCACGGCATGAAGGATGCGTTTTCCACCGGATCCCAGAACCACCAGCCGCCCCAGCCCAGCTCGTAATATGCCCAGCCGCTGCCGAGCGCGATGCCGAGCGTGAGAAATAGCCATGCGGTGGTGGTCCAAGGGCGCGACCAGCGCGCCCAGGCGGCGTCCAGCTTGCCGCTCATGAGGGCGGCGAGCGCGAAGGCGAACGCTACCGAGAAGCCGACATAGCCGATATAGAGCATGGGCGGGTGAATCACCATGCCCGGATCTTGCAGCAGGGGATTGAGGTCGCGGCCTTCCGCGGCGGCGGGCAATAAGCGTTCGAAGGGGTTGGAGGTGAGCAGCATGAAAAGCAAAAAGCCGACGCTGATCAAGCCCATGACGCCGAGCACGCGCGCCACCATGGCTTGCGGCAGATGGCGCGAGAACAGCGTGACCGCGACCGTCCACAGTGCCAGGATGAAAGTCCACAAGAGAATCGAGCCCTCATGACCGCCCCATACCGCGGCGAAGCGATAATGCGCCGGGAGTTGCGAGTTGGAGTTGGTGGCGACATACAACACCGAGAAATCATTCACGAGAAAAGAATAGGCAAGGCAGCCGAAGGCGAAGGCCACGAACAAAAATTGCCCTTGCGCCGCGGGACGCGCCACGGCCATGAAGGCGGCATGGTTGCGCGCGGCCCCGATCAGCGGCAGCACGCCTTGCACCAATGCCAGCATAAGCGCGAGGATAAGTGCGAAATGACCGAGTTCTGGAATCATGGTTTGAGTGTCTTTCCTGCTAATGCCTTGGCTTTTTGCGCATCGAGCAGCGCCTTCGCGGCTTCCGGCGGCATGTAGTTTTCATCGTGTTTGGCCAGCACTTGATCGGCGATGAAGTAGCCGTTGGCGCCGAGTTTGCCTTGCGCCACCACGCCTTTTCCTTCCTGGAACAAATCGGGCAGGATGCCTTTGTAGATCACTGGGATGTTGCGCGCGGTATCGGTGACCACGAATTCCACCGTCAGGCCGTCCGTTTGGCGCTTCAGGCTGCCGGACATCACCAAGCCGCCGATGCGGAAGCTGCGATTGCTCGGCGCTTCATGGTTCGCCACTTGGGTCGGGGTGTAGAAGTAGTTCAGGTTGGTCTTGAGCGCGTTCAGCACCAAGGCCACACCCACGCCGAGCAGCGCTAGGCCGCCGACTACCCACAGAAATTTTTTATGTCTCGGTTTCATATTACCCTTGTTTGCTCAGTCTCAACATCTGAGTCAGGCGCGCGCGCAAAGTTCGCTTATGGCGCGCGAGCATGCCCAATTCGGCGACGATGCAGGCGAGCGTGATGAGATAGGCGCCCCAGACATAGAAGCCCCTGCCGCCCATGGCAAAAAAATTCGACCAACTGCCCCAATTCATGGTTTTTGCTCCAAGATAGCCTGTACCCAGGCGCTGGACTTCTCGCGTTCGAGCATGATGAGCCGTACCCGTGACAGGGCGGCGGCGATGGCATACATCCAGGCAGCCAGCGCCATGATGAGCATCCCGAGGAGCATGGTTTCCGCCATGCTCGGCGCGCGCGTCAAGCTGACGGAAGCGCCTTGATGCAAGGTATTCCACCATTTTACCGAAAAATAAATAATGGGTA
>DAIAMA010000309.1 GCA_027438535.1 bacterium | reverse complement strand
AACCGAACACGCCGCCACGACTACCGTCATCACACGAATTGCGTTTAGCCGATTGATGAATGCCGGAAACCGAATCATGAAGGGAGATGATTACACGCCTGGGAGGGCGATTTTTTGAATTGAATCCCTTATTATATGGGAACTCATCATTATTAACCTTCGTCTTAAGCGTTTCCACCGGGCCGACCCTATGTCTCTGCAATCCAGTTCCGATCCACGTCTTCCCCAAATCAAGCAATGGCTGGCGACGTTGTCAGCCACGCCAGTCCAGCCGGATTCGCTGCGGCCGGCTTCTTCCGATGCCAGTTTCCGGCGCTATTTCCGGGTCGATGCATCCGACAACGCCACCACCTATATCGTGATGGATGCGCCGCCGCCGCAAGAGGATGTGCGGCCTTTCATCCATGTGGCCGAAGTATTCGGCGCAGCCGGTGTTTCTGTGCCGCACGTGTTGGCGCAAGACGTCGACCGCGGCTTCTTGTTGCTTTCCGACCTTGGTTCCACCACTTATCTGCATCAGCTCAACCATGACAGCGCGCACAAACTTTATCTCGATGCCATCGATGCGCTCATCCTGATACAAGCACAAAGCCGGCCTGACGTCTTGCCGGAATACGACCGCGCACTGTTGTTGCGCGAACTGATGCTGTTCCCCGATTGGTATGTCAAACGGCATCTCGGCGCGACGTTAACCGATGCCAGACAAGCGGAATTGAACAAGGTGTTCGATACGCTGCTCGCCAACAATCTGGCGCAGGCACAGGTGTATGTCCATCGCGATTATCATTCGCGCAACTTGATGATTCTGCCGCAAGGCAATCCGGGCATTCTCGATTTTCAAGACGCGGTGTTTGGACCGATTACCTACGATTTGGTTTCGCTGCTGCGCGATGCCTACATCCATTGGGACGAGGAAATGGTGCTCGATTGGGTCATCCGCTATTGGGAACGCGCCAAGCGCGCGGGCCTGCCGGTCAATCCGGACATCGATGCGTTTTACCGCGATTTCGAATTCATGGGCGTGCAGCGCCATCTGAAGGTGCTCGGGATTTTCGCGCGGCTCTATCATCGCGACGGCAAGGACGGCTATTTGAAAGACCTGCCATTGGTCATGGAATACACGCGCAAAGCGGCCGCACGCTACCGCGAACTGAAACCGCTGATCAAGTTGCTGGACGAGCTGGAAAATAAAGCTCCGCAGTTCGGCTACACGTTTTGATTCGATTCATTTGCCGCAGGATGCATCCACAATGAAAGCAATGTTATTCGCGGCCGGACGCGGCGAAAGAATGCGCCCGCTGACCGACACCTGCCCCAAGCCGCTGCTGAAAGTGCGCGGCCGTCCGTTGATCGTCTGGCATATCCTGAACCTGGTGCGTGCCGGCATTAACGACATCGTGATCAATCATGCACATCTGGGCGAGATGATTGAAGACGCGCTGGGCGACGGCAGCAAATTCGGCGCGCACATCGCCTACTCTGCGGAGGGCACCGCACTGGAAACCGCGGGCGGCGTCGCCAAGGCGCGTCATTTGTTGGGCGAAGAACCGTTTGTCGCGATCGCCGCCGACATCTATTGCCCCCACTTCGATTTCCAACAAGTCAAGAACACGCTGGAAGACAATGACGTGTGGGGCAATCCGCATCCGATCGACCAGCGCGATATCGCCTGGCTATATCTGGTAAAAAATCCCGTGCATCACCCACAGGGCGATTTTGCGTTGAACAGTTTTTCCATCGCCAACGAAGGCGAACCGCGCTACACCTTCTCCGGCATCGGCGTGTATCGTCCGCAAATG
>DAIAMA010000308.1 GCA_027438535.1 bacterium | reverse complement strand
TCTCGCGCCGCGCATCGAAGCGATCACGCGCATGTGTGTGGCGCTACGCTACGGCGTGGATGCGCGGGTGGAATGGGTGAGGAACTTAGCGCGATTGGTGGCGCGGTTTAAAGCAAAAATCAAACACGATTTAGATTAGCAAGCGTTTCTCGTTATGCAAGTTCAATTTTCTGAATCCCTCCGCGAAGCGCACGAACTCCAAGCCATACTGTGCTTCCAGCCGCCGCGCTTTTTCCCGTAGATCCTCCCACTTTGGCATATTGGGACTGCGCTCGAAGCCGAACACGATCACATTGCCACGCTGTTCGGCCGGCAGGCATAAAAACACCCCATTGAAATTGCTTGAGATCAAATCGACGTATTCGTGATAACGTGGATCCGAGCCCCATAAATTCACCACCAGCATGCCACGCGGTTTGAGCGCCGCGCGGCAGTGCGCATAAAACATGGGGGTGGTGAGTGCCTCCGCTTGCGCTACTTCATCGTAACCATCCACCATGAGCACATCACAGACTTGGGGGTGCGCCGCAACATATTGCGCGCCATCGCTGATCACTACCCGCAGACGCTCGTCATCCACGGGCACGTGAAAATAGGCGCGCGCGATGCGGGCCACTTCCGGATTGAGTTCGACCACCGTGGTGCGCGCGGCGGGAAGATGCCGGTACACCCACTTTGCGGTCGAACCGCCGCCGAGGCCAACCATCAAAAAATCGCGCGGGTCGGAATGAAATAACAGAAACGCCATCATGCTGCGCGTGTAGGCGACTTCCAGTGCGAATGGATCGGCAACGCGCATCGCACTTTGCACCGTGTCGGTGGCGAAATGCATGCGGCGCACGCCATCCTTCTCGCTCACCTCGACTTGGCCCTGCGCCGCGACTTGTTTGTGTATGCGCCAACGCGCGAAGAAACCCATGGGCGGATTTATAACATTAGCGCAGGCTTGCTGCAAAGACTTAGCCATGCCTAGCGGTTTCACCGCCGTTTCGGTATCGTCAGCCTGTTTATGTTTCTCGCGATTTCCATTTTCCTCGTCACCTTGTGGCTGGTGATCCGCCAGCCCAAGGGCTTGCCCGTCGGCTGGAGCGCACTCGCCGGCGCCGGGATCGCACTCGCCACCGGCGTGGTTAGCTGGCACGACGTGCCGCTGGTGTGGTCCATCGTGTGGGATGCGACCTTCACGCTGATCGGCTTAATCGTCATTTCCTTGCTGCTGGATGCGGCGGGTTTTTTCGAGTGGGCGGCCTTGCATGTGGCGCGCTGGGCCGGCGGGCGCGGCGCATATCTATTCGTGTTAATCGTGCTGCTGGGCGCGGTAATGGCGGCGCTGTTCGCCAACGACGGCGCGGTGCTAATTCTCACCCCGCTGGTATTGGAAATGCTGCGGCAGCGCTTCGTTCGCCGGCAAGGCGCTGCCGATACCCTCCTCGATGCGGTTGGGCGCGACTGCCGAAGTGGGATCGACGCGCACCCAGCCGCGGCCGGCGAGCCAAATTTCGGTCCAAGCATGCGCATCGGCTTGGCGCACGATGAGGTAATTGCCGATCTGATTGAATTCGCCGCCTTGGTAGCCGGTGACGATGCGCGCCGGCACGCCGCCGGCACGCATCAGAAACGCGAAGCTGCCGGCGTAATGCTCGCAGAAGCCGCGCTTGGTTTCGAACAAAAAGTCATCTACGCTATCGGCGCCCAGACGCGGCGGATGCAGGGTGTAAACATAAGGCTCGTCGTGAAACCGCGCCAGCACTTTGTTGGCGAAATCCAAGGCATCGCGGCTTTGCGCGCGTAGCCTCAGCGC
>DAIAMA010000307.1 GCA_027438535.1 bacterium | reverse complement strand
GCGCGTTTCAGGGAATACACGGGGTATTTCCATTTCCAGTTTGCGATGTTTTCTTGAATCGGTTCCATGCGGATGCAATCCACGGGGCAAGGCGGGATACACAGCTCGCAGCCGGTGCATTCTTGCGCGATGACGGTGTGCATGTGTTTCGCCGCGCCCAGAATCGCATCCACCGGGCAAGCCTGAATGCATAAGGTGCAGCCGATGCACAGGTTCTCGTCGATTACCGCCACCGATTTCGGCTTGGGCACGCCGTGCTCAGCATTCAGCGGCTTGGCTTCCACGCCCAGCAATTCGGCTAGCTTGCGGATGCCTTCCTCGCCGCCCGGCGGACATTGATTGATGTCCGCTTCGCCGGCGGCAATGGCCGTGGCGTAAGGCTTGCAGCCGGGGAAGCCGCATTGGCCGCACTGGGTTTGGGGCAAGATCGCATCGATCTTCTGCACCAGCGGATTGTCTTCGACTTTGAATTTAATCGCGGAAAAGCCGAGCACCAGCCCTAAAAACAGGGCTAAGCCGGTCATGACAAGCAAAGCGGTCAGCATGAGAATCGGCTTACTTCGCTAGGCCGGAAAAACCCATGAAAGCGATGCTCATCAAGCCGGCCGTGATCATGGCGATGGCCGAGCCGCGGAACACGGGCGGCACGTCCGCGCTCTCCAGCCGCTCGCGCATGCCGGCGAAAATGATCAGCACCATGGAAAAGCCGAAAGCCCCGCCGAAGCCGATCAACAGAGCCTCGACGAAGGTATGCCGTTCTTGCACGATCAACAGCGGAATGCCCAGCACCGCGCAGTTGGTGGTGATGAGCGGCAGGTAAATGCCCAATATCTGATACAGCAGCGGGAAGACCTTGTGCAAGACCATTTCGGTGAATTGCACGATGGCCGCGATTACCACGATGAAGGACAAGGTGCGCAGGTAAATCAGATCGGTGCCGAGCAGGTATTTATCGATCAAGAAGCTGGCGCCGGAGCCGAGCGTCAGCACGAAGGCGGTGGCGGCGGCCATGCCGATCGAGGCTTCGAGTTTCTTCGAGACGCCCATGAAAGGGCACAGACCGAGGATGCGCACCAGCACGATGTTGTTGACGAACACCGTACTGATCAAGATGAGCAGGTAATTTTCCATGAGCCTTCAGCTACGATTTTCAGCATTATCGGCTCCACGCCTACCGCGCGCAACCCTATGCGGCGCTTGCCTATTCTAAGCAATGCAGAACCGGATTGGGGATCGATTCGGGCGTTGTTGGCGGAGAATATGGCTGGCAGGATGCTGAAGACGGCGGGAATTTCCATGGGCGTATCTGGATTGTAAAACCGCCGGTATAGCGTGTTGGCAGTAGGGGCGTTATATGCCGTGTCGTCACGCTACCTTGAGTCCCGCCGCGCGCGCCAACCATTTCTCCAGTTCCACGACGACGTAGATAACACTGCCGGTCAGCACGATGCGGCCCCATGCTTCGGCAGTCAACGCGGCGGTATGAAACAGCGTCTGCATGAACGGCGCGTAGGTGAATAGCATCTGCACCGCGAGCACCGCCGCAATGCTAAGCGGCACGTAGCGATTGCCGGTTAGCGCGTGCCGCGGCCACACAGGCGCCAACAGGTAGCGCGTATTGAGCAAATAAAACACTTCAATCGCCACCAGCGTGTTCACGGCGGCGGTGCGCGCCGCTTCCACGCTCGCGCCTTGCGCCTGCTCCCATAGAAACATGCCCAGCACGCCGGCTGCGGCCAAAAGCGTTACCAACAGCGTGCGCCAGACGAAATAACCCGAAAACAGCGCGGCGTTCGGCGAGC
>DAIAMA010000306.1 GCA_027438535.1 bacterium | reverse complement strand
ATCCGCATGCGGTGGACGATCATCAAACCACGAATGCGTTTTTTCTAAGCGCGGCGGGGGCAGCGGTGCTGCTGCCGCAAAGCGAATTGACGCCGCAGCGCCTGGCGCAATTGCTGGGGGAATTCACGCGCGAGAAATTAATGACGATGGCGCAACGGGCGCGCGCCTTGGCCAAACCCGATGCAACGCGGGTCGTGGCGCAAGTTTGTATGGAGATAGCAGCGTGAAAAGCAAAAGCATTTACCACGGAGTACACAGAGTACACGGAGGAACTCAGGTTTACTCCGTGCCCTCCGTGTACTCCGTGGTGAAAGATTTAACATGAAACATAAAGTCAAACACATCCATTTTGTGGGCATCGGCGGCGTGGGCATGAGCGGCATCGCCGAGGTGCTGCTCAATCTCGGCTTCAAGGTGAGCGGCTCGGATTTGTCCGACAATGCCGCGACCAAACGCCTGGCGAAGCAGGGCGCGAAAATATTTCACGATCATGCTAGCGGCCATGTGGAAAAGGCGGATGTGGTGGTGACTTCCACCGCGGTCAAGCCCGGCAACCCGGAAGTGCTCGCGGCACGCGAGAAAAATATTCCGGTGGTGCCGCGCGCGATGATGCTGGCGGAGTTAATGCGCTTTAAACAGGGTATCGCGGTGGCCGGCACGCACGGCAAAACCACGACCACCAGCTTGATCGCGAGCGTGCTGGCGGAAGGCGGGCTGGATCCGACTTATGTCATCGGCGGGCGGCTGGAAGCGGCGGGTGCGCATGCCAAGCTGGGCCAAGGCGAGTGGCTGGTGGCGGAGGCGGACGAGTCCGACGCTTCGTTCCTGTATTTGATGCCGGTGCTGTCGGTGGTAACCAATATCGATGCCGATCATATGGAAACCTATGGTCACGATTTCGAGAAACTCAAGCAAGCATTCGTCGATTTCATCCAGCACTTGCCGTTTTACGGTGTCGCCGTGTTGTGCGCGGATGATGCGCATGTGCGCGCGATCATGCCGCAATTGACTAAGGCCATCGTCACCTATGGCACGGGGAAAGATGCCGATGTGCGTGCCAGCAAAATCAAGGCCGTGGCGGGAAAAATGCAATTTCAAGTGACGCGCAAAGGGGGCGCCAAGCTCGCGGTAACGCTGAATCTGCCGGGGCACCACAACGTGCTGAACGCCTTGGCGGCGATCGCCGTGGCGAGCGAGCTGAATGTCTCCGACAAGGCGATTCTCAAGGGGCTTTCCGAGTTCAAGGGCGTGGGCCGGCGCTTCCAGCGTTATGGCGATATCCCGCTGCCCGGCGGCGGGCACTTCACCTTGATCGACGATTACGGCCACCACCCGGTGGAAATGGCCGCCACGCTTGCCGCCGCGCGCGGTGCTTTTCCCAAGCAGCGCTTGGTGCTGGCGTTTCAGCCGCATCGCTACTCCCGCACGCGCGATTTGTTCGAGGATTTCGTGCGCGTGTTATCGAGCGTGGATGCGCTGGTGCTGACCGAGATTTATCCGGCGGGCGAAGCGCCCATCGTCGCCGCCGATGGCCGGGCATTGACGCGTGCGATCCGGGTAGCGGGCAAGATCGAGCCGGTGTTCGTGGAAACGGCGTTGGATATGCCGCAGGCGATTATGAATGTAGCGCGCGATGGCGATGTGGTACTGACCATGGGCGCGGGTTCGGTCGGGCAAGTGCCGGGCCTGCTGGTGCAGACCGGTGAAGCGTGAAAGGCGAGCTGCGCTTGAACGAGGCGATGGCCAAGCACGTGAGCTGGCGCGCGGGCGGCCATGCGGTGCGCGCTTATATTCCGGCGGGCTTGGACG
>DAIAMA010000305.1 GCA_027438535.1 bacterium | reverse complement strand
GCAACTCGATATCCGGCTCGCCCTCGGCTTGCGGCTGCATCAGGCGACGCTTGCCGCGCACCACCGTTTCACGCCGGTCGCGCCCCCGTCTGGTTCCGATGCGCCTCTCGCCAATCACGCGCGCTTGGACGGCCACGCGCATTCCGGTTTGGGCGGCCACAGTCACGGCATAGCGACGCACAAACATTTTCATGAACAGGATCCGGGATGGCTCTCTTTCGTGCTGCGCAGCCAAGCGCCGCAGCAGATAGAAAAATTGAAAGCGGCTTTGATCGAGGCGGCCACCGTGGAGCCGATCTTGCGCACCAAGGGCTTTATTCACAGCGCCGATTCGGCACATGCGATTTTGGTGCAAGGCGTGAAACGGTGGTGCGCGGCAAGCGTCGCCTGATGCAGCCGCAAGCCGAGGGCGAGCCGGATATCGAGTTGCGCGCCGTAGGCGAGTTCCAAAAAACGCACCTTGGGCGCACGCATGCGCACGCGGGTTTCGGCCAGCAACAAATCGTTTTCATTCAAGGCGTCGATTTTATTCAACACGACTACATCGGCGTATTCGAGCTGCTGTTCGAACAGAGTCGCCACCGAATCGGCCACGGCGGCGTGCGGATGATTTTGATCGCGCTCGAATTGATCGGACAGCAGCAAGGGCGTATCCACCACGGCCAGCGTCGCATCCAAAATAAAATCCGCGGCCAGTTCGGGCGATTGCAATCTTTCCATGACCGCCGTGGGCAAGGCCAAGCCCGAGGTTTCGATCAATACATGATCGACGTGTGCACGGCGCGCGGCGATGGCGCTCAGGGTAGGGATAAAGTGTTCGTCATCGCCATAGGCAATCAGGCCGTGCGGAAAATCGTGAATCCGAATTTGCGCATTGCCCTCAAAGCTGTCGCGCATCAGCGCGCCGTCGATCGACACTTCGCCGAATTCATTGATCAACAGCGCCAGGCGCCGGGTTTGCCGGCGTTTAATCAGGCTGCCCAGTAAAGTGGTTTTACCGGAGCCGAGGAAGCCGGTCACGATGGTCACCGGAATCAAGGGATTCATGCTTGGATATTCCACGTTTGCAACTGCCGCAACACGGCATCGAAGCTCGAGGTGAGGTGCGGATAGGTAAGCTTGGGACGCTCGATCACCAGCAAGGGAATGCCCAGCGCCTGGGCCGCCGCCGCTTTGGCCTGATAACCACCGGCATCGCCGGAATCTTTGGTCACCACGCAATCGATTTTCCAATCACGCCACAAGGCAATATTGAAATCTTGCGAGAACGGCCCTTGCATGGCGCAGAGATGGCTGCGCGGCACACCCAGGTCGATTGCCCGCTGAATAAATGCCGGTTCCGGGGTAACGCGCACGAACCACTCGCGCTCATTTGCACCGGGCGCTTGCAGAAACGCCGCCAAATCCTTGGAGCCGGTCGCCAGAAAAATCCGCTCACCGAGGGCGATGGCGCGCGTGGCCGCCTGCTCCGCGGATGCGCACATTTCGCCCGCATCCGCCGCATGGGCGCTTGGCCGTTCATAGCGCAAATAAGGGATGCCGAGCGCGCTCGACAAGCCGATCAACTGCTCCGAGATTCGCGTGGCATAAGGGTGGGTGGCATCGACCAGCACGCGCGCCTGGCTGCGGGCAAGCGCTTGCCTGCGCGCTTCCACCCCCTGCCTTCCGGCCCATACCGATACGCCCGGGCAATGTTTGAGCGCAAGTTCCCCGCCATATTCCGTTGCCGTGGAAACGACGACCGGATGGCCGCGCCGCGCCAATTCGCTTGCCAGCGCATTGCCGTCGCCGGTGCCGGAAAAAACCCACAGCGCGCGCTCGGGCAAATCCT
>DAIAMA010000304.1 GCA_027438535.1 bacterium | reverse complement strand
TGTAATAACGGTAGGTGTGCCGCCCCTGGCCTTTCGCCAAATACAAAGCGGCATCGGCATGCTGCGTGAGTTCGCTGGGCGTGGCGCCGTGGTCGGGATACAGGCTGATGCCGATGCTGGCGCTGATGAACACCTCGGCGCCGCTATCGAGCCGGAACACCTGCACCAGCGTGTCGATGATTTCTTGCGCGACGCGCCCCGCATCCTGCGGGTGCGCCAGCCGCTCCAGCAGCACGACGAATTCGTCGCCGCCCAGGCGCGCCAGGGTATCCTCCTCGCGTAGCCGCTGCCGCATCCGTTCCACGACTTTTTGCAATAATTCGTCGCCCGCCGGATGACCGAGAGTGTCATTCACATCCTTGAAGCGATCGAGATCGATGAGCAGCAGTGCGACCTGCTCTCCTTGCCGGTGCGCGCCCTCCAGTGCATGCTCCATCCGCGATTGAAACAGCAGCCGGTTGGGCAAGGCGGTCAATGGATCGTAATGGGCCAGCCGCTCCAGCCGCGCCTCGGTCTGCTTCAACTGGCTGATATCGGTGAACACACCCACATAATTGTCCACCTCGCCCCACTCGTTGCGCACCGCGCTGATACTGGTCCACTGCGGATAAACCTCGCCATTCTTGCGCCGGTTCCAAATCTCCCCCTGCCAATGGCCGGTTTGCTGGATACTGGCCCACATGCTTTGATAGAAAGGACGGTCGTGCCGCCCGGATTGGAGGATGCTGGGATTCTTACCCAGCGCTTCCTGCGCGGTATAACCAGTAATCTCTTGATAGGCATGATTCACCGCGAGAATGCGCGGCACTTGGATGGGTTGCAGCTTGCTATCGAGCGAGCGATGCAGTTGGCCCGCCGGTTGAATACCGTAAACCACGGTACGGTAACTGTATTGGTGAAAGCGCAGAATCGCGGGCACATCGCGAAAGCCTTCTACATGCGTAACTCCCGGCAAGGCCGCGAGTTCGTAGAGTGCCCGGCCCGAAGTGGGCTCGATGAAGGCGAGCGCCAGATCCTCGCGCGCGGCCTGACGAAACTGTACATCCAGCATGAAGTCGATGGCCCCTTTCTGATAATTACCCACCATCATCAGCGCGCAAGCGCAGGCAATGCCCAGCACCGTCAGCAGCGATTTGACGGGACGGCGCCCGATGTGGCGCAAGATCATGCGTGTGGGCGCTTTGAGCCAGCGCTGAAAACCGATGCGCTCTGCCAGGGTAGCGCGATAAGTCGCCGGCATCTCCGGGCGCATACCTTCGGCCGGCGGCAGGCGCACCGCGCGCGCAACCGAAAACAAGGTACCGCTGATCGCCGCCACCGCCGTGACCGCTAGCGACATCAGAATCACGCCTCCATCGATCCGATAGTCGAGATAAGGGAAGCGAAAGGTCGTCTCCGTATACACATTGGACAAGCCCTGGCCGAACCAGGCGCCCAAGGCCACGCCGCCCACCACGCCCAACATCACCATCAGCAGCACCAATTTCACGTAGTGCCAGCCGATGGCGAGGTAGGTGTAGCCAAAGGCCTTGAGCGTTGCGATCTGCTCCCGCTGCAAGGCGATGAGACGGCTCACCACCACATTGAGCAAGAAAGCCGCCACGCCGAGAAAGATGGCGGGGAAAATCGTGGCGGTGGTCTGCAACTGCTTCAACTCTTCGCTGAGAAAGCGATTGGAAAATTGATCCTTGCGCGCATAAGCCCCGGTGCTGCCATAGGGGCCGAGGATGGCGTCCGCACGATCGATCACTTCTTGTATCTGCGCATCCTTGCTCAAGGTCAGCGTCACATTGTTGAAAGCACCGGTCATGCCATAGGCGGCGGCCAAGGCATTGCGGTC
>DAIAMA010000303.1 GCA_027438535.1 bacterium | reverse complement strand
GGCCGCGCTCGCGGAGCAGGGTGTGAAAGAAGTGACGCTGTTGGGGCAGAACGTGAATGCGTATCGCGGCGCGCTGCATGAGGGGGGCAGCGCCGACCTGGCCTTGTTGTTGGAGTATGTGGCGGAAATTCCCGGTATCGAGCGTATCCGCTACACCACGTCGCACCCGAATGAATTCACCGATCGTTTGATCGAAGCCTATGCACGGATTCCGAAACTGGTCTCGCATTTGCATCTGCCGGTACAGTCCGGCTCGGACCGAATCTTGATGGCGATGAAGCGCGGCTATACCGCGCTTGAATATAAATCCAAAATACGCAAATTGCGCGCCGTGCGTCCCGGTATTTCCCTGACCTCCGATTTTATCGTGGGCTTTCCCGGCGAGACCGAGGCTGACTTCGAGGCGACCATGCGGCTGATCGAAGAAGTGGGTTTCGACGACAGCTTCAGTTTCGTCTACAGCCCGCGCCCCGGTACGCCCGCGGCGTCGCTGCACGACGATACGCCGCCGGCGGTGCATGCCGAGCGCCTGGCGCGCTTGCAACGGCGTATCGAGGAACAAGCTTCCGCGCTTAGCCAGGCGATGGTGGGCAGCGTGCAGCGCGTGCTGGTCGAGGGCCTATCGAAAAAAGACGATACCATGCTGGCTGGCCGTACCGACAATAACCGGGTGGTGAATTTCACCGGCCAGCCGCATTTGCTGTACCGCTTTATCGATGTGCGAATAAGCCAGGTGTCGCGGCATACCTTGCGCGGCGATGCGGTAATTGCTTAGGCGCATTCATGGATATCTCTTTTACTCCGGTCGATAACAAGCGCCTCGCCAATCTGTGCGGCGTGCTGGATGAAAACCTGCGTCAAATCGAAACCGGCCTCGGCGTCGCGATCGCGCGCCGCGGCGAACATTTCCGCGTCGACGGCGATCCCGCACAAACCCGGCTGGCGGTGGATTTACTGAAAAATTTTTATACGCGCGCGCAGCGCGCATTGAATGTGGAAGACATTCAATTGGCGATGGTGGAGGTGGCGCACGCGCCGCTCGCGGGCGGTGAACGGCAAGAAGGCATGGTACCGGTGTTGATGACGCGCAAAACCAATTTGCATGCGCGCACCCCGCGCCAAAATGAGTACTTGCGCCAGATTCAGGAATTCGATATTACTTTCGGCATCGGCCCCGCGGGCACGGGCAAAACCTATCTCGCGGTAGCGAGCGCGGTGGATGCCTTGGAACGCGATTTAGTGAAGCGTATCGTATTGGTGCGTCCGGCGGTGGAAGCGGGCGAGCGCTTGGGATTTTTGCCCGGCGATTTGGCGCAAAAAGTCGATCCGTATTTGCGCCCGCTGTATGACGCGCTATATGACCTGATGGGTTTCGACAAGGTGGCCAAGGTCACGGAGCGCAGTGCCATCGAGATCGCGCCCCTGGCTTATATGCGAGGGCGCACCCTGAATCACGCGTTCATTATTCTGGACGAGGCGCAAAACAGCACCCAAGAGCAAATGAAAATGTTTCTCACGCGTATCGGCTTCGGTAGTAAAGCGGTAATCACCGGCGATGTCACGCAGATCGATCTGGGACGCGGCCAAACCAGCGGCTTGGTGCAGGCGCAAGAAGTGTTGCAAGGCGTGGCCGGTATCGGTTTTACCCATTTCCAGGCCGAGGACGTAGTGCGGCATCCGCTGGTGCAACAGATTATTCATGCCTACGAGCGCTTCGATAAGAAAAACGCCGGCAGGCCTTGACCGCCTGGCGCTGTCGCTGACCGTGCAATATGCGGTGACGGCGACTGATTTACCCACGCGCGCCCAAGTGCGGCGCTGGGTAAAAGCGGCATTGACGCGCGAT
>DAIAMA010000302.1 GCA_027438535.1 bacterium | reverse complement strand
GAAAGCACCAATGCCGCGAATGACGTGGTGACGATCGCGCCCGCGCAGGAGCATCACCTATGGGTGCGCTATACGGTGGAAACTTTACCGTATTAAATCGAGCGATCCCCGCCCGGACTGGGATGCAGCTCGATGTAAAAAGTCGACGCGGAATAGGCATAAAACGAATCCCCTTGAATTTTGAGAAATTCGTCCTAGCCTGAAAGACATCCCCCCTACTTTACGAGGAGTACATCATGCTTGAAGAAACGCTGCAAACCCTGCGCGGCAGGGTCCACACGCCACCCGCGGATTTTCCGCATGCCCCGATGGATTGGACGCCCGACAACGCGCGTATGACGGCCCAGCGGGAAGGATTGACGCTTACCGAAGCGCATTGGGAATTGGTGCGTGCATTGCAAGAGTATTTTGCCCGCAACGAAGAAACCACCCTGCATGCGCGCGAGTTACACGATGCGCTGGATGAGCGTTTTCATGTTCAAGGCGGAATTAAATATCTCTATGCGCTCTTCCCCGGCGGGCCGGTAGCACAGGGCTCGCGCATTGCCGGACTCAAAGCGCCCGCCACCGCGGTGGATCAGGGTTTCGGCAGTGTGATGTAGGCCTAACCGGCTTGGCGTAGCGCTAAATCCTGCGGCAAGGCCGAGGCGGGATAATGAAAACGCACCGGACCATCGAATTCGCCATTGACGAATTGCTTTACAAACGGGTGTTGCGACGCCAGCATCTCCGCTGGCGTGCCGGAGGCGACGACGACCCCTTCCGAGATGAAATACACGTAATCGACCACTTTGAACGATTCCGCCATATCGTAAGTCACGACGATGGAAGTAATACCCAGCGCATCGTTCAAGCGCCGGATCAAATTCGCGATCACGCTCAGCGAGATCGGGTCTAAGCCGGCAAACGGCTCGTCATACATCACCAGCATGGGGTCGAGCGCGATGGCGCGCGCCAGCGCCACGCGCCGCGCCATGCCACCGGAAAGATCGTCGGTGCGAAAGCCGTGCACCCCGCGCAAGCCGACGGCGTCGAGCTTCATCAATACCAGATCGCGTATCATGCTTTCCGGCAAATCCGTATGCTCGCGCATGGGAAATGCCAGGTTATCGAACACCGACAAATCGCTGAACAGGCCGCCGGCTTGGAACATCATGCCCATCTGGCGCCGTAATTTATATAGCGCGGCATCGTCCAGCTCATGCACCACCTGCCCCGCCACCATGACTTGCCCCGCGCCGGGCGTGAGCTGGCCGCCGATATGGCGCAGCAAGGTGGTCTTACCGCAACCGCTCGCGCCTAAAATAGCGACTACTTTGCCGCGCGGGATGGCGAGATTGATGCCCTTCAGCACTTGATTGCTGTTGTAGGCAAAATGCAGATCCTTGATCTCGACTAAATACGCTGAAGACAAAGCGAACTCCCTCTATCCCGATGCGGGAAAAGCGCTAGCTTTGCGCATACCAGGGGTCAGCGTCAAGCCGTAATGCGCCGCAGCCAACGCGCGCCCCACTGATGCAGGCTCAAGCCCAAGGCGATGCACGCCGTGCCGAGCCACACGCTGGCCGGCACCGTCTCGGCGTTCAAGCCGTGGCCGAGCAAGAGCGCGATCACCGGCGTGACGAGCGTGATCAGCGCCACCCGCCCCGTTTCCATGTGCTTGATCATGTAGTAATACAGTACGAAGCCGAACACCGAGCCGAATACGCCCAGATATAAGATCGCCTCGCCGGTACGCATGGAGAGATGCGTCGGCCACTGCCCGTCCGCCAGCCACCAGACCGCGAAAAACAAGGGTAACGCCACCAGCAGCGTGCCCAAGTTGATCGCCACCGGCGAGCTATCGTCGCCGATACGCTTGATCCACACCAAGCC
>DAIAMA010000301.1 GCA_027438535.1 bacterium | reverse complement strand
GCACGCGCCGCCCCGGCGCTTGGCCCACGATCATCAATTTTGCTTTGGCGGAAGCGCGTAGAACAGGCTTGGGACCAAGCGGCAAAACCGCCTCACATACGCGGCAGGCGCGGATTTCTTTGAGCAAGCTATCGAGACGGCTCATAGCGCTAGTGTAGCGCAAGCAGGATGCCTGCATGCCGGCTGGAACATATTGCCCGCAAGCAGGATAATGGTTTACGGTAAAATAGCTTTTTTGCCACAGGCCCGCGTCATGGAACTCACCCCACTCACCGCCCTCTCACCGCTTGATGGCCGCTATGCCGGCAAAGTCGCCGCCTTGCGCCCGCTATTCAGCGAATTCGGGCTGATCAAGCATCGCGTCAAAATCGAGATCGAATGGCTCAAGGCGCTGGCTGCCGCGCCCGCGATCAAGGAGGTGCCAGCATTCTCCGCCGCGACGCTCGCCGAACTCGAAGCGCTGGCGGCCAATCTCAGCGAAGCCGATGCGCAAGAAGTGAAGGACATCGAGTCCATCACCAATCACGATGTGAAAGCGGTCGAATATTTTCTGAAAAAGCGCCTAGCGCACAATGCGGAAGTGATGCGCGTTTCCGAATTCATTCACTTCGCCTGCACTTCGGAAGACATCAATAATCTCTCGCACGCGCTGATGCTGAAAACCGCGCGCGATACGGTGCTACTGCCCGCGCTGGATAAGGTCATCGCCAAGCTCACCGAGTTGGCGCATACGCTGGCCGATCTGCCGATGCTGGCGCGCACGCACGGCCAGCCGGCTTCGCCCACCACGGTCGGCAAGGAATTCGCGAATGTGGTGTACCGCCTGCGCCGCGCGCGTGAACGCATCGCGAGCGTGGCCATGCTGGGTAAGATCAATGGCGCGGTGGGCAACTACAATGCCCATCTCTCGGCCTACCCCGAGTTGGATTGGGAGGCGTTCGCCACACGATTCGCGGAAAGTCTGGGCTTGGGATTCAACCCCTATACCATCCAAATCGAACCGCACGACTACATGGCGGAGCTGTTCGACGCCATCGCGCGCGTCAATACCCAGCTCATCGACTTGAATCGCGACGCGTGGGGCTACATTTCGGTCGGTTACTTCAAGCAGAAAGTGAAAGCCGGCGAAGTGGGATCCAGCACCATGCCGCACAAAGTAAATCCCATCGATTTCGAAAAGTCAGAAGGCAATCTCGGCCTGGCCAACGCCCTGCTCGGCCACTTCGCCGAGAAGCTGCCGATCAGCCGCTGGCAACGCGATCTCACCGACTCCACCGTGCTGCGCAATATGGGGGTGGCGGTAGGCTACGCACTGCTGGGCTATGACTCCTGCCTGCGCGGATTGAATAAGCTCGAAGCCAATCCGCAGCGCTTGGCGGAAGACCTCGATGCCAATTGGGAAGTGCTGGCGGAGCCGATTCAAACCGTGATGCGGCGTTACGGCGTGCCCAACCCTTACGAGCAGTTGAAAGAACTCACGCGCGGCAAACACGGCATTACCAAAGAACATTTGCACGTATTCATCATGGGCCTAGAAATCCCGGACAACGCCAAGCAGCAATTGCTCGCGCTCACGCCGCATAACTATACCGGCCAGGCCGTGGCCTTGGCGAAGCGCATCTAATGGCATAGCAGCCCTAAACTTGCCACCCGTTAGCGCCGATATTACCTATACTGGGTGGAAGGTACAGTATGGGCGATCTCAGCAACCCCCTTCTTAAGCTGCACGATCTGGCGCGCTTCCTCGATGCCCATGGCAACTTGGAGCACAACCTCAATCAGCTCGCGGAAATGGCGGCGAAAATTCTCAATGCCGCGCAGTGCTCCATCATGCTGCTGGATGAAGCGGAAAAGGACGAAGTCAAACTGCGCGTCTTCGC
>DAIAMA010000300.1 GCA_027438535.1 bacterium | reverse complement strand
CGGTACCGATAGAACTCGCCGAACTCGCGGCGTCATTCAACGACATGCTCGGCCGCATCGAAGACGGCTTTCGCCGTCTGTCGAATTTTTCCGCCGATATTGCGCACGAGCTGCGCACGCCGGTGACCAACCTGACGACCCAGACACAGGTCGCCCTGACCAAAGCGCGTAGCGTCGAGCAATATCGCGAGATTCTTTATTCTAGCCTGGAAGAATACGAGCGCATGGCAAAGATGATCGGCGACATGCTGTTTCTCGCTCAGACCGATAACGGTTTGCTCAGGCCGGACAGCACCGCAGTGAATATCGCCGCCGAAGTGCGGGCGCTGTTCGATTATTTCGAGGTCTGGGCCGAAGAGCATGAGGTTTCGTTGAAATTGGAAGGGAACGCCCCCCCCGTGCGCGGCGACCGCTTGCTGCTGCGCCGCGCATTGAGCAACCTGCTCTCGAATGCCATCCGTTATACCCCGCCGGGTCAAGCCGTCACCGTCACCTTGGCAGCAAATGCCGATGCCGTGATTATCCGCGTTGAAAACCCCGGGGCCGAAATCTCCTCTGAGCATTTGCCGAGATTGTTCGACCGCTTCTATCGCGTCGATCCGTCACGGCAGCGTAAGGGCGATGGGGCAGGTCTCGGGCTGGCGATCGTCCAATCCATTATCGATGCCCATGACGGGGTTATCACAGCGGCGTCCGCAAACGGCAGGACGACATTTGTGATTACATTGCCCAAACTCGCTGGCATCGCGGACTGACGCGCAGCACGCCAGCCTGGTTCGCTGTTGTTTCCATCGAGCCCCACTGCTGCGTTTCATTGCTAATCGGAAAAATCTTTTAAGCGCTGAGTATGCAGAGGAAAACCCGATAAAAAAGGCGCGGAAAAATCCGCGCCTTTTTAACGAAAACCGCTCGGTCGCGCTACTTCGCGGCTGCCGGTTTTGCGGGAGCAGGGGTAGCGGGCGCCGGCGGTTCTTTCGGCGTGAAATGGGCGCCGGCGGCATCGGCCATATAGGCCACGGCACGCGCAAGCTCGATATCCGACAAATCCGGATTACCCCCGCGCGGCGGCATGCTGCGCAGGCCCTCGGTCGCATGTTTGATTAGGGTATCGTAGCCCTGCGCAATACGCTTGCTCCAGTCGGCTTTGTTGCCATATTTCGGCGCGCCCAATGCACCGGAAGCGTGGCAAGCAGAACACACCTCGGTATACACCGCCTCGCCGGTCTTCTCGACCCGCGGCGCACTGGGATCGATCGCTTTCACTTCGCCGAACGGCTTGATGCGCGCCTGCACCGCCGCATCCGCCATGCGCGGATCATCCTTGTCCACATGCCCGGCTTGAATCGAGAGCACCAGTTGCACGATCAGCACGATCGCCAGCACCGGCGCCGCAAATACCCCCACCGCCGCGGCGAGGAACATCATCGGGGAAGTTTTGCTGCTACCTTGTTCACTCATGGTCTTGCCCTGCCCTTTATCGTCCGTTGCCAAAAGCCTGCAATTATACTGAAAACAGCCCGCCCGACCAAGCCGCGCGTGGAGCCCGCCGCCAAAACCCGCTATACTTGCGCCACGCGCGCCCGTAGCTCAGCTGGATAGAGTACTGCCCTCCGAAGGCAGGGGTCGAACGTTCGAATCGTTTCGGGCGCGCCAATTCGCCAAGTTTCAATGCCGATGTCTTGGTTTTTCTAGTTTACTTGCCCGCCGTATCGTGCCGAGCTTTAAGCCGCCGGAAAACCGATTGTCACGACCAACCCTGAACCCGCGGGCCGGTTCGAAAGCCGAACCGTGGCACGGTGGGCATCGGCGATATTCTTGACAATAGCGAGGCCCAGCCCGCTGCCGGATGCGCTGTTGTCTTCTCCGCGAAAAAAGCGGTCGAAT
>DAIAMA010000002.1 GCA_027438535.1 bacterium | reverse complement strand
TCAGCGTGCACAAGTGGATATTCGGGGTGTTATACCACTGGTAAGGCAAATTGGGCGACACCGGCATATGGCCGCTGACAACTTGCATGCGGTGCCGCCAGTAACCGAAATTGGGGAAAGTCACGATCGCTTGCTTCGCCACGCGCAGCATCTCGCGCATGATGACCTCGGTATGCTTCATCGCTTGCAGCGTCTGCGACAAAATCACGTAATCGAAGGAGCCGGATTCGAAGCCGGAAAGCCCCGTCTCCAAGTCGGTCTGGATCACGTTCACGCCGTTTTTGGTGCAGGCGAGCACTTTCTCGTCGGCGATCTCCACGCCATAGCCCCAGGCCTTGCGCGTTTGCTTCAGGTATTTGAGCAGGTTGCCGTCGCCACAGCCGAGATCGAGCACCTTCGCGCCGTCCGCGATCAAGTTGGCGATGGTTTCGAAATCCGCGCGGTGATCGGCGTGCGTGTTCATGCCGCGCCTCCTAGCTCGATGCGGCTCATATAAGCGCGCACCAGTTCGTGATAATGCGGGTCCGGCATCAGGAAAGCATCATGGCCGTGGCTGGAGGTGATCTCGGCGTAAGTCACGTCGCGCTCATTGTCGAGCAGCGCTTTGACGATTTCACGCGAACGTTCGGGCGCAAACCGCCAGTCGGTGGTAAATGCCACCACCAGAAAACCCGCCACAGCAGGCTTAAGCGCCAAGGTCAGCGAGGCTTCTTCTTGATGATGCGTCGGATCAAAATAATCCAAAGCCTTGGTCATGAGTAAATAAGTGTTGGCGTCGAAACTCTCGGCGAATTTATCGCCTTGATAGCGCAAGTAGGATTCGATTTCGAACTCGACTTCGTAGCTGAACTGGAAGGCCCCGGAACGCAGCAGGCGGCCGAATTTGCTGCCCATTACGTCGTCCGAAAGATAGGTGATGTGGCCGAGCATGCGCGCCAGGCGCAAGCCGCGTTTCGGCGTGACGCCATGCGCGTAATAATCGCCGCCGTGAAAATCCGGGTCGGTCAGAATTGCCTGGCGCGCCACATCGTTGAAGGCGATATTCTGCGCGGTGAGCTTGGGCGCGGCGGCGATCACCAGCGCATGCCGGATGCGCTCGGGGTAGGTGATGCTCCATTGCAGCGCTTGCATGCCGCCGAGGCTGCCGCCCACCACCGCCGCGAATTGGCGGATACCGAGGTGATCGGCAAGTTGAGCTTGGGTTTCAACCCAGTCGTCCACCGTCACCACCGGAAAGGAGGAACCATAAGGCTTGCCGGTCGCCGGATCGATGCTCGCCGGGCCGGTGGAGCCATGGCAGCCGCCGAGATTGTTCACGCCGACGACAAAAAAACGCTTGGTGTCGATCGGCTTGCCGGGGCCGATCATGTTGTCCCACCAGCCGGGACGCTTGTCTTGTTCGGAGTAATAACCCGCCACGTGATGGGTGCCGGATAGGGCATGGCACACCAACACCGCATTGCTGTGATCGGCATTGAGCCGGCCATAGGTTTCGTACACCAGCTCGTAGCGCGCGAGCGTAGCGCCGCCGCGTAGCCGGAGCGGCTGCTCGAAGCGCGCGGTTTGCGGCGTGACGATGCCAACGGAAGTGAGGTCGGGAGAATGCACGGCTGGTTATCAAAAAGCTTATTGCAACGTATTATATATTCAATCGCGCTTAAGTAATGCGCGACCATGGCCGCTAACTTACCCATACAGCGCATTTTGCAGGAGATGCTTATGAATACGCCGTGCCACATCCCGCTCGCGGACAGTAAATCCATTTATAGCGTGGCCGAGGTCGACCGGGCCATGGAAGCGGCTTCCCCGAGCAAAAACGAGCCGCTCAAGGCGCTCTACGAAAAAATGCGCGAGCGCGGCGGCGAGCGTTTTCTGGTGCGCCCCTCCTCGACCGCGGGTTTCGACGCCTTGTACGACTCCTGCCCCAATTTCAAGCCGGTAATCGACGACATCAAGAAATATACCGCACTGGCTATCTCCGGCAGCGAACCGGTGCAATTCATGCCTATTTTGCTCCTGGGCGAGCCGGGCTTGGGCAAAACCCATTTTGCCAAGTGCCTGGCGCAAGTGCTCGGCACCGGCTTCGAATTCGTATCCATGAGCTCGCTCACCGCCGGCTGGATCCTTTCCGGCGCGTCATCGCAATGGATGAACGCCAAGCCAGGCAAAATCGCCCAAGCCCTGGTGGAAGGCGAATTCGCCAACCCGCTGATCGCACTGGATGAGGTGGACAAGGCCGGCGGCGACGCGCGCTACGACCCGATGGGCGCGCTCTATACGCTGCTGGAACGCGACACCGCGCTGCACTTCAAGGACGAATTTATCGAAGTGGCGGTCAACGCGAGTCATATTCTATGGGTGGCGACGGCCAACGACGAAGCAGCCATCCCCGAGCCGATTCTCAACCGCATGAATGTCTATGCCATCGAGCGCCCGGACCAGGAAGGCGCGACGCGCATCGCGCGCGCTTTATACGGTGAAATTCTCTCCGAGCATAGCTGGGGTTTCGAACCGGAACTGCTGGAAGAAGAAGTACTGGAAAAGCTCGCGCATATCCCGCCGCGCGATATGCGCAAATTATTGCTGGATGCCTTCGGTAACGCCAGGCTCGATGGCCGCGACTACTTGACGCTGAAAGACCTGGATCTGGACCGGCTGGCGAAGCGTAAAGCGAAAATCGGCTTTTACAGCTAATCCCGCTTAAGCGTTCTTGTGCTTGCCGGAATAGCGCCGGTCGCCGGATTTATCGCGAGGACGCGCACGATAATCGCGCCGGTCTGGCTGCTTGCGCCGCTCCAATTCGGGCGGGAAGTCGGCCACGATTTCCGCTAAATACTCGCGCGCCCGGGTTTGCAGCAGCACCTGGCCTTCCGCAGTCGCCAACAACGCACGAATCTCTTCCGGCCCCTTGGAGCTTTTGTTGATCGCATCTTGCCAGGCCTGCATGATGTAGCGCTGGACGGTGACTTTCTGCTCGGGCGTGCCGTCGAACTCCATTTCATCGTCGAGCCCCTCGACCAGCGAAAATTCGATGCCCTGCGGTCCAATGCGGTAGTTATATTCCAGTTTCATAGCGCCCCAAGTGTGACTGCGTTAGCAAAGCAAAATTCGAAACGAATCATAGCACTTAGCGGCCCGTGGCCGTCAAGGGGGGATATGGAGTTAACTACAGGGTGGGGACCCGAATAAGTAGACGGGAGTTAGTGGTAACACACCGGCAGATTCATCAAAGCCTCATAACCGCCGATCACTTCGTCCACTTCTTCCGCGGTCGGCTGGCGCGCGAAGATATCCTGCAACGACGAGCGCAGCACGGCAGCCATGTCGCCCCGGATCCAGGCCCCGGTCGCGCGCACATTATCCACCAGCTCGATCGCATCCAGTTCGGGATATTCCACGACTTGGTAATACGGGCTGCTAAACACCACATTCGCCGACATGACAGCACCTCCATTGAACACGGCATGCGCATCGCACCCCGTTAGCCCGAGAATGGGTGCGGAAAGCGGGATTTCAAGCGCGCTCAACTTCGGCGGTTTCATGCCGTAAAGGCTAAAATGAAGACTAAATCCCGCTCCGCGCAGGAAGTGCTGCGGGTCAACCAACAAAACGCCCATTCCGTCGCCGTGCTCACCGACACCGGTAACCGGCTCATGGATCAGGGTGAGCATGCGCAAGCCCAGGAATGTTTCCAGGCCGCGCTTGATCTGCTGCTTGCCGCAAGAATTGCCGCGGACAAACGTGCGGCCATCACCCATTACAACTTGGCGCGAGCCCATGCCGCGTTGGGAAAAATCGAAAGCGCCATCAGCCACTATCACAGCGCCATCGAAATTCGCCCGCGCTTTCCCGAGGCGCACAATAATCTGGGCATGCTGCTCAACGATCAAGGCCAATTCGAATACGCCATCGAACACTTTAAAACCGTCATCGGCATGGAGCCTTTATTCGCCTCGGCGCACTACGGCCTGGGCGTCGCCTATCAAAATTTGGGCGACACCACTACCGCCGCTTTATGCTACCAAAAGGCCATTACGCTCAATCCGGATTTCTTCGCCTCCTGGGTCAACCTCGGGCTGATTTGCTACCAAATCGGCAGCGCGGACGTGGCGGTACACTGCTACAACGAAGCCATCGGCTTATGTCCCGGCAACGCCGAGCTGTATTTCCAGCTTGGGCTTGCCTTTATGATGCTGACGCGCTTTTCCGATGCCGCACGCGCCTTTACCAAAGCGCTGGAATTCGAGCCCTGGCACAAAGAAGCCAAAGATGCGCTGGAAGAAGCGATGTTCTTCGCTATTTCTCCGCCCACGGAAGAAGAAAAGAAAACCGCCTGACCTTAGCGCCGTTTCCCGGCCAAGAACCCAGTCACTTCCTCGCGATCGTGATAGAGCTGCTTAAATTGCAGGCTATAGCTTCGTCCATTAAACGCGGCATCGATAATTTCGCGGCAGTGATTTAATGCTTCCCAGCGTTTTTTCATCGGCAGCTTCAGATTGAAAATCGCGTGTTGACACTTGCCCTCCGCCACCCAACGCGCGACCAGTTGCGCGACGCGCGCGGGTTTCTCGACCATGTCGCACACCAGCCATTCCACCGCGCGCTTCGGCCAGTAATGAAAGCCATCTTCACGCACATGCTCGACCAGGTTGGAATCCAGTAGTGTCTGGGCTATCGGCCCATTGTCCACCGCCGCCACATTCAAGCCGCGCTGCACCAGCTGCCAAGTCCAGCCGCCGGGCGCGGCGCCAAGGTCCACCGCGCTCAAGCCCTCATGCAGCAAGGCGTGTTCTTCTTCCTCGCTTAGAAATGCCATGAACGCCTCGGCCAGTTTGAGCGTGGAACGGCTCGGCGCGCCGCGCGCGAGCTTCAAGCGCGGAATACCCATCGGCCATGCCGACGCATTGCCGGGATAGGACACACCGAGATATACCGCGCTGGAGCTTAGCCAAAATAAATGCAAGCGCGGCTTGTGCGCCTGCGCGTCGAGCAGGCCCGCTTGCTTCAAGCCGTGGATCAAAGGCGGCGCGAACTTGCGGCAAAACGTGGACATCTCCTTGGCATCGTTGGTGTCGGCGGTTTCCAGCCATGCGTCGGAGAATGCGCCGCCCAATTCGTGAATTGCCGCAATGAGCGGCGTCACGCGATCGGCCGCCGGCAACTGATCGATCAGCCGCACATTGAACAGGAGCTGGCGCGCGAACACCAAGTCTTCGAAATGTAGAAACTTGACGAGTTGCTTTGCCGCGCCGGTCTCATGCGGCGCGAACAAGACATAAGCAGAATTGGGTTTGGCTTTGGCGAAACCTGGGACGCCGAGCTCAGTGCACTTGTTCACCACCTCGGCCGCGCATTCGCCCTCGAAGCCGGCGCGGCAATAGAGCAACAGGGAATGGGTCATGGGATCTCAGTCAAAAAAATCTTTTCACCACGGAGTACACAGAGTACACGGAGGAAAAGTAAAACCGTTTATACCGCGAAGGACGCGAAGGTACGCAAAGGAAAATCAAGAACGGGTTTACTTCGCGTACCTTTGCGTCCTTCGCGGTTCATGCGCTTTGAAACTCCGTGCCCTCCGTGCCCTCCGTGTACTCCGTGGTGAAAACACTTCATATTCCGCATCGCGCTAAATCACCGCGCAAGCCAATTGCGCCGCCGGTACGCCGCTTTGCAGCAAAGCCGCGCGCGCCTTTGTAACGAACTGCGCCGGCCCCGCGACATATACATCGAATCCGGCCATATCCAGATGATCCGCCACCACTTGCGCCAGCACCTGATCCGGATTCGGATCTTGCAAGGAACGCGCGACCAGCTCGCGGTAATGAAAATTATCCAGCGCGTCAGTCCAGGCGCGGCACCAATTGGACATGTAGTGCCCGCCCTTGACCGTGGCCAGCCAATAGAGGTGTAGCGATTCCGCTTGTTCCAGCGACATGGCATGTTCGATTAAACTTTTGATCGGCGCGAAACCGCTATTGCATGCCAGCAATAGCAATGGCCGGCGCGATTCGGGCTTCAACACGAACTCGCCCACCGGGCCGTAGATATTCACCCTATCGTTACTGTGCAGACCATTGAATACGCGTGCCGCGAATGCATTGCCGGGAATATCGCGGACATGAAATTGCAAGTTACGGTCATCGCAAGGGCAGCTGGCGATGGCGTAATTGCTCGCATCGTCGCCGATACTGAGCGCCACGCTTTGCCCCGCCAGAAAGCGCAGCCGGTTGGTGCGCGGGGTTTGCAAATGCAGCAGCATGACCTTGTCGGTAAGCGGCTTGACGTCCTTTACGCGCGCTTCGATTTCTTGAAACTGGATTTCATTTACGCTGATTGCTTCCTGCGCCTCGATCACCAAGTCGCTTGCCGCGGTATGCGAGCACAATAGGATATACCCCTGATTCTTCTCGGCCTCGGACAGCACATAATCTTGATGGCGGATTTTCTCGGTTTGGCCCGACACCACGCGCGCCTTACACAAGCCGCAGTTGCCGCTGCTGCACCCGTAATTCATCGCCAAGCCCGCGCGCAAGCCCGCTTCCAATAGGCTATCCGCGCCGTTGACTACGAACGTGTGCTGGCTGGGGTGTAGCAGGACATTGTTAGGCATGCGGTATCAATCCTATCGCCAGGATCGCGCGGAAACTCACAAAGGGGATTTCGACAGTGCATCGTACGCGATCTCGCGTACCGCCGCATCGGGGTCATCCAGGCAATCACGCAACAATCTGAACGCCGCTGCACCGTCCATCAGGCTCAAAAAATGCGCCGCATCGGCACGGTTGCGCGGCTCCGGCATGCGCAGAATCTGCGCCAGCTTGGGCACCATTGCCTCGGTCAGCTCCTCGCCCTGCAGTTCCTCCAGCACCGCGCCGATGCCAATACGCACCGCCATGCTTGTTTCGGGGTCGAGCAGCAAATCGGCCAGCGCGGCCGCATGCTGCGGATGGCTGCGAATGGCTTGCTCCACTTTTGCGCGCTTGCCGGATTTGAGCATCTCGAAGAAGTATGTTTTAACCCCCTCCGGATGTGCCGCGCGCTCGGCCCACTGACGTAATTCGCCCAACGGCATCGCGCCCTCGAACTGGAACGGCCCTAACTGCAACCAAGGCACGCTCTTCACTCCCAATGCTTGCGCGCGCTCGATGCCGGTGGAGGCATCCACCACTTCCAGCGATGCAATCGCGCCTTCCTGCAGCAAGACATTGAGCGCGGCTTTTACGCCGGGGCAATGCGGGCAAGCGGGCATGGTAAAAAGTAGGGCGTTGCTTGGCATCATCACATCATACAAAGTAAATTGGCCGTCAGGCCAAATTCGGCGCTAGCCAGCGTTCCGCGGTTTCGATATCCCAACCCTTGCGTCGCGCATAATCCTCCAACTGATCGCGCCCGATTTTTCCCACGGCAAAATAACTGGATTCGGGATGCGAGAAATAGAAGCCCGATACCGCCGCGGTAGGCAGCATGGCGTAGCTGTCGGTGAGGGTGATGCCGGCATTCTCCGGCGCATGCAACAACTCGAACAGCGGCCCTTTTTCGCTGTGCTCGGGGCAGGCGGGATAGCCGGGCGCGGGACGGATGCCGCGATATTTTTCATTGATCATGTCTTCGTTGCTCAGCGCCTCATCTTGCGCGTAGCCCCAGAATTCGCGCCGCACGCGCTCATGCAGCAGTTCGGCGAAAGCTTCGGCCAGGCGGTCGGCCAGCGCTTTCAGCATGATCGCATTATAGTCGTCGTGATTTTTTTCATAGGCGGCGACGCGCGCATCGATGTTAATGCCGGCGGTCACGGCGAAGCCGCCGATATAATCTTTGACGCCCGAGTCCTTGGGCGCGATGAAATCGGCTAATGCGAGATTAGGGCGGCCGGGCGGTTTTTCCGCTTGCTGGCGCAGGCTGTGATAAGTCATCGCGACGGTCTGACGCGATTCGTCGGTATAGATTTCGATATCGTCGCCCACGCTATTCGCGGGGAATAGGCCGATCACGCCATTGGCCGTGAGCCACTTCTGCGCGATGATGCCGGCCAGCATGCCTTGCGCGTCTTGATAGAGCTTGCTGGCTTCGACGCCCACTACTTCATCTTCCAGAATCTTCGGAAACTTGCCGTGCAATTCCCAAGCGGCGAAAAACGGCGTCCAGTCGATGCGTTTGGCAATTTCTTCCAAGGGATATTCCGTCAAGGCTTTTACACCCAAGAAGTTGGGTTTGGGCGGAACGTAGCCCTCTCCCCCGGCCCCTCTCCCGCTCGCGGGAGAGGGGAGCCAGTTTGTTTTGAGCGCATTCGCACGTGCTTGCGCCAGCGTCAGCTGCTTGATATTGGATTGCTTGTTTTTGTGGCGCTCGCGCACTTGCGCGTAGTCCTCGCGCACTTTGCGCGCGTATTCGTCGCGCAGTTCCGGCGAGAGCAGGCTGGTGCATACGCCGACCGAGCGCGAGGCATCCTTCACATGCACCGTGGGGCCGCTGTAATTGGGCTCGATTTTGACCGAGGTGTGGGCGAGCGAGGTAGTGGCGCCGCCGATCAAGAGCGGAATCTTGAAGCCCAGACGTTCCATTTCTTTCGCCACATGCGCCATTTCTTCCAGCGAGGGCGTGATCAAGCCGGAGAGGCCGATGATGTCGGCCTTCTCGTCGATCGCGGTTTGCAAAATCTTGGCGGCGGGCACCATCACGCCCAGATCGACCACATCGTAGTTATTGCATTGCAGCACCACGCCGACGATGTTTTTGCCGATGTCGTGCACATCGCCCTTGACCGTGGCCATGACGATCTTGCCCTTGGCTTGCGCGACTTCGCCGCTGCGTGTTTTTTCTTCTTCGATGTAGGGTACGAGATGCGCCACGGCTTGCTTCATCACGCGCGCCGATTTCACCACTTGCGGCAAAAACATCTTGCCCGCGCCGAACAAATCGCCCACCACATTCATGCCGTCCATCAGCGGGCCTTCGATCACGTGGATCGGGCGCTCGGCCTTAAGCCGCGCTTCTTCCGTATCTTCGATGATATACGTGGTAATACCCTTCACCAGCGCGTGGCTCAAACGCGCCTCGACCGGGGCTTCGCGCCAGGATAAATCCTCGACCTGCTCCTTGGTCTGTCCTTTGAAGCGCCCGGCGAATTCCACCAAGCGTTCGGTCGCGTCGGGGCGGCGGTTCAACAGCACGTCTTCGACGCGCTCCAGCAAATCCTTGGGAATTTCTTCGTACACGCCCAACTGCCCGGCGTTGACGATGCCCATATCCATGCCAGCCTTGATCGCGTGATACAGAAACGCGGTGTGAATCGCCTCGCGCACCGGGTCGTTGCCGCGGAACGAAAACGAGACATTGGACACGCCACCGCTCACCTTGGCATAAGGCAGGTTTTGTTTGATCCAGCGCGTGGCCTCGATGAAGTCCATTGCGTAATTGTTGTGCTCCTCGATGCCGGTGGCGACGGCGAAAATATTCGGATCGAAAATAATATCTTCCGGCGGGAAGCCGACCTGCTCGGTGAGAATCTTGTACGAGCGCGCGCAAATATCGATCTTGCGCTGGTAGGTGTCGGCCTGGCCGGTTTCGTCGAAGGCCATCACCACCGCCGCCGCGCCGTAGCGCCTGCATAGCTTGGCGCGCTCGATGAATTCGGCCTCGCCCTCCTTCATCGAAATCGAATTGACGATGCCTTTGCCTTGTATGCATTTCAGGCCGGCTTCGATCACCGACCATTTGCTGGAATCGATCATCACCGGCACTTTGGAAATATCCGGTTCGGAAGCGATCAGGTGCAGAAACTTCACCATCGCCGCTTCCGAATCCAGCATCGCCTCATCCATATTGATGTCGATGATCTGCGCGCCGGCTTCCACTTGGGTGCGCGCCACTGCCAGAGCCTGGTCGTAATCGCCGTTCAAAATCAGGCGCGCGAACAATTTGGAGCCGGTGACATTGGTGCGCTCGCCGACGTTCACGAACAGCGAATCTTTGCCGATATTGAACGGCTCCAAGCCCGACAGCCGCATCTGCGGTTCGATTTGCGGAATGGCGCGCGGCGGGTAAGGCGCTACCGCCTCGGCGATCGCTTGGATATGCGCAGGGGTGGTGCCGCAGCAACCACCGATGATATTCAGATACCCCGCGGCGGCCCAACTGCCGATTTCCGCCGCCATGGCTTCGGGCGTTTCATCGTATTCGCCGAATTGATTCGGCAGCCCGGCATTGGGGTGAGCGGAAACGCAAACATCCGCCTTGTTCGAAAGCTCTTCTACGTATTGGCGTAAATCCTTCGCGCCGAGCGCACAGTTCAAGCCGATGGATAGGGGGCGCACATGCGACAGCGCATTCCAAAACGCTTCGGCGGTTTGGCCGGAGAGCGTGCGGCCCGAGGCATCGGTAATCGTGCCGGAAATCATGATCGGCAAGCGTAGATTGTGCGTATCGTAATAGCGCTCGATGGCGAACAGCGCGGCCTTGGCATTCAGCGTGTCGAAGATGGTTTCGACCAGCAGAATATCCACGCCGCCGTCCACTAGGCCGTTGACCGCCTCGGTGTAAGCCGCCACTAATTGATCAAAGCTGGTATTGCGAAAACTGGGATCGTTCACCTCCGGCGAAATGCTGGCGGTGCGATTGGTCGGCCCGAGCACGCCCGCGACGAAGCGTGGCTTATGCGGGGTTTTGGCTTCGAATTCATCCGCCACCGCACGCGCAAGTTTGGCCGCTTCCCGGTTCAACTCATATACCAACGCTTCCATCTGGTAATCCGCCATGGCGATGGAAGTGGCATTGAAGGTATTCGTCTCCAAAATATCCGCGCCCGCATCGAGATAGGCAGCGTGAATGTCGCGAATGATTTTCGGCTGGGTCAAGGTCAACAAGTCGTTGTTACCCTTGAGATCGGAAACCCAATCCTTGAAACGCTCGCCGCGATAATCCGCCTCCTGCAGCTTATAGCGCTGGATCATGGTGCCCATCGCGCCATCCAAAATCAGGATGCGTTCGGCGAGCAATTTCTTGAGCAAATCAGTACGGTCGTGGGCCATAAAAACGCGGGAAAATCGCCTGAAAAAAGGCGTTCATGATAGCACAGCCCCCCACGCTTCCGGTTTCGCCTATACTAGGGCCATGGAACATCTCACCCCGAAAGCAGCGCACGATTTCCTGCAAGCACACGCCGAGGCGGTATTAATCGATTGCCGCTCGGAATTCGAGTTTTTGTTCGTTGGCCACCCGGTCGGCGCGATCTTGGTCGCGTGGTACGACGGCATCGATTGGGCGCTCAACCCCCATTTCGTCGGCCAAGTGCGCATGGCCGCCTCGCACGACCGGCCGGTAATTTTGATTTGCCGCAGCGGCAACCGCTCAAGAGAAGCGGGCAAAGCGCTGGAAGAGGCCGGGTTCACTCAGGTGTTCAACGTACTGCATGGCTTCGAAGGCGAGCTCGACGACGCTCACCACCGCGGCACGCTCAACGGCTGGCGCCATGAGGGTTTGCCGTGGGAACAATGTTAAGTGGTATCCCCTCTCTCCTCGCTCTCGCGCGCATGCGGGAGAGAAGGACTTAGACTCGCTTCGCGAGTTTCATGTTAGCGTCACGCCCAAGGCCTTACCAATAATATATGTCCCCGCGCCCGCGGCACAGCCGATGGCTAGCATGCGCAAGCCGCCGAGCCAGGCATTGCGCCCGGTAAAAAGCGACAAGACGGCGCCAACCACGAATAAAGCGACGCAAGTTAGCGCGATGGATATCGTGAGCGCTTGCTGGCCGTTAGTGAACAGAAAAGGCAGCAGCGGGACGATCGCGCCCGCTGCGAACGCCATGAAAGAGGAAACCGCCGCGCCCCACGGCGAGCCGAGTTCGTCCGGATTGAGCCCCAGTTCTTCGCGTGCCAAGGTATCCAGCGCATGGTCGGGATCGCTGATCAGTTTATCCGCGAGCTTGCGTGCCTCCGCTTTTTCCATCCCCTTGGCGGCGAAAATGAGCGCTAGCTCGGCGGCCTCTTCCTGCGGATATTGCTCCAACTCCGCCCGCTCCATGCCAATCTGATATTCAAACATCTCGCGCTGCGAGCGCATGGAAACATACTCGCCCGCCGCCATCGAAAACGCGCCGGCCAGCAAACCCGCGATGCCGGAGAGCAAAATCATGCTGCCCGAGCCGACGGCGCCCGCGACACCCAGAATCAGACTCGCATTCGAGACTAGGCCATCATTCACACCGAACACCGCGGCGCGCAAGGTACCGCTGGCGCCCACATTATGATGCCGCCGCCCCACCTCGGATAATTGCGTCGGAATAGCGTGCCCCACCGGCGCCTTGGTATAGAGGGACATACCGCGCACCTTCATCGCGGCCAAGACGGGGCGCATGCGGCGCGGGCCGAACCATTTCACGAGTCGGCCAACTACCCTTGTGCGCCAGTCGGGAAAGTAGTGTGCGGGCGGCGTGACGCCGCTCTTCTTCATTTCCATTACCCATAAATCGGCTTGCTTCTCCGCCGCTTTTGCCAACTCCAAAAACAAAATCTGTCGCGGCGTGCCCGACTCCGCGTCGGACACGATGCGATACAGGTAACTGGATTGCTTTTCTTCGTGCCAACTCTCTAACTCATGGTCGTTCATGACTCCCCCTATTCGCACGGACCTGGTGCAAGTCTCACACCATGCGCACACTGCTAGCGCAAAAAAACCGCTGCATCAAGGCCCTGCCCGGTGCCGCAACAATACCCATTTTCATTTCTTAAACAACCTTCTACGGCTTTTTTAATAGCACTGGCACGCGGCTTGCTGAATGTGACATGTCATGACAAGTTACGGAGCCTCGCATCGCCATGCCTAAAAACGATAATGTACTCGTGCTCTCGCCCACGCCATTGTATTCACAAATTCGCGAGATTTTGCGCCAACGTATTTTGGATGGCACTTATCAGCCGCATCAGCAGATGCCTTCCGAAAGCGAGCTGATCAAGGCGTTCAGTGTATCGCGCATTACCGTGCGGCAAGCGCTCGGCGATTTACAACGCACGGGCCTGGTTTTTAAGATTCACGGCAAGGGCACTTATGTGTCCAAGCCCAAAGCCTTCCAAAACATCGGTCAACTTCAAGGTTTCGGCGAAGCCATGTCGCGCATGGGTTACGAGACCTTCTCGCAAGTCGTCGGCATCAAAACCCTGGCTGCGGGCAAAGTTGTCTGCTCCAAGCTGAAGGTGAAAGAGCGGGAGCAAATCACCGAATTGCGCCGCCTGCGTTATCTCAACCGCGAACCGATTTCGCTCGACGTGACCTATGTGCCAAAAGCTATCGGCGACCGGCTGGCGAAGGAAGATCTCGAACACCGCGACATTTTTTTGATTCTCGAAAACGACTACGGACTAGCGCTAGGCCAAGCTGAAATACAGATCGAAGCCATGCTAGCGGACGAGTCGCTCGCGCGCCTATTGAAAGTCGAGGAAGGCTCGCCTGTTCTCCGCATCGAGCGCCTGACTTTCACCGCCGACGGACAGCCGCTCGATTACGAATATCTTTACTACCGTGGCGATGCCTTCCAATACCGCTTGCGCATCGAGCGCGGCCACCTTTGATTACGGAGAAACGCGCATGAGCAACATTATTGCTGAAGTAGATGTCCTGGTGATCGGCGGCGGTACCGCCGGGCCGATGGCCGCAGTCAAAGCCAAGGAAAAAAATCCTGCCGCCAAGGTCATGTTATTAGAAAAAGCCCATGTGAAACGCAGCGGCGCCATCTCCATGGGTATGGATGGCCTGAACAATGCCGTGATTCCCGGCCACGCCACGCCTGAACAATATGTGAAAGAAATCACCGTGGCCAACGACGGCATCGTGAACCAAAAAACCGTCATGGCTTACGCCCAAAACAGTTTCGACATGATTAACCAACTGGATAGCTGGGGCGTGAAGTTCGAGAAGGACGAGACCGGCGACTACGCGGTACGCAAGGTGCATCACATGGGCACTTATGTGCTGCCCATGCCCGAAGGCCATCACATGAAAAAGGTGCTCTACCGTCAGTTGAAAAAAACGCGCGTGGAGATCACCAACCGCTATATGGCGACGCGCTTGTTGCTTGATGAGCAGGGCGCGATCGCGGGTGCGATGGTGTTGGATACGCGCGAGGGCACGTTCGGCGTGATTCGTGCTAAGTCCGTGGTGCTAAGCACCGGGGCGGCGGGGCGTCTGGGTTTGCCCAGTTCCGGTTATCTGTTCGGTACCTATGAAAATCCGACCAATGCGGGCGACGGTTATGCGTTGGCGTATCACGCCGGCGCAGAGTTGTCCGGCATCGAATGCTATCAAATTAATCCGCTGATCAAGGATTACAACGGCCCCGCCTGCGCTTACGTCACCGGGCCCTTCGGCGGCTACACCGCGAATTCGAAAGGCGAGCGTTTCATCGAGTGCGATTACTGGAGCGGGCAGATGATGCTGGAGTTCTACCGCGAACTCGAAGGCGGCAACGGCCCGGTATTCCTCAAGCTGGATCACTTGGCGGAAGAAACCATCGGCACCATAGAACACATTTTGCACACCAACGAACGTCCCAGCCGCGGCCGCTTCCATGAAGGCCGCCACCTCAACTACCGCAGCGGCATGGTGGAAATGCACATCTCGGAAATCGGCTTATGCAGCGGCCACTCGGCCTCCGGCGTGTGGGTGGACGAGCACGCGGCGACCACGGTGCCCGGTTTATATGCGGCAGGCGATCTGGCCTGTGTGCCGCATAACTATATGCTGGGCGCCTTCGTCTATGGCAAGTTCGCCGGCGAGAGCGCGGCCGATTACGCCGCCGGACGCGAACATGCGCCCATGGACGAGCGCCAAGTGGCGCAAGAATCGGCGCGCGTGTTAGGGCCGCTCAACAACGCCGATGGCTTGCCCCCCGCTCAAGTCGAATACAAACTGCGCCGCTTCGTAAACGACTATCTGCAACCGCCCAAGATCACGCGCAAGATGGAAATCGGCCTGCAACGCTTCGCCGAAATCGAGGCCGACCTGCCTTACATGTCCGCCGCTAACCCGCATGAATTGATGCGCGCGATGGAGGTGCACTTCATACGCGATTGCGCCGAAATGGCGGCGCGCGCCTCGCTTTATCGTACCGAATCACGCTGGGGCTTGTACCACTATCGTGTCGAGCACCCGGAAAAAAATGATGCGGATTGGTTTTGCCATGCGCAGTTGAAGAAAAACGACGCGGGCGAGATGAGCTGCTTCAAGCGCCCGATCGAGCCCTACATCGTAGCGCTCGACGAAGAAGAGAAGGACGCCTACAACCGCATGCGTATCGTGAAACAAGCCGCGGTCGCCTAAGGAGCCACAGAATGCCTATGACTTTAAATCGGGTTGCCGTACCCGTGATGGTGGATGAAGAAAAATGTATCGCCGAAAAAGGCTGCACCGTCTGTGTGGACGTCTGCCCCTTGGACTTGCTCGCCATCGACCTGCTGAAGGGCAAAGCCTATATGAAATACGACGAATGCTGGTACTGCCTGCCTTGCGAAAAGGATTGCCCGACCCAAGCCATCCGCGTTGACATTCCTTATCTTTTGCGCTGAGGAGAGATAGATGATGCCCGTCATGAATGCCGACATTCATAGCCGTTTGGCTAGCGCCGACGCCGCGGTGCGGCGCATCGCGGTAATGGATCTGCCCGACAGCGATGAAGACGATATCGAAACCTTGTTGCTGGCCGCGCTTAAGGATAGCGACGCAAAGGTACGCGCAGAAGCCGCGCGCTTGCTGGAAGGCTATGAAAACCACACGGTTGTCGCCGCGCTGGTGCGCGCCTTGGAAGACGACGATGCCGAGGTATGCGGCGCGGCGGCTACTTCGCTTTCCGAATTAAAGATGGTTGCGATGGGTGATGGCTTGTTAAGCGCGCTACCCAAAGCGCGCACCACATTTGCACGTGCGGCACTATTCCGTGCGCTGCGCGAATTGCGCCGTCCCGAGGCTTTCACCCATGCCTTGGCCGCGCTCAACGCAAGCGCCGCCGAGGTACGCTGTGCCGCGCTCGGCACGCTCGGCTATCTCAAAAACAGCGCCGCGCTACCAGAGATCGCACGCATAGCCACTACCGATACGGATCCGGAAGCACGCCGCATTGCAGTGGGCGCACTAGGATTCGCGACAGATATCGCCGCCGTCACACCCGCGCTCCAGCACGCGCTGCAAGACACCTCTTGGCAAGTGCGTGAAGAAGCTACGGCTACCCTAGGCAAGCTGCTGGCGGTAGACAGCAGCGACGACTTGATCGCGGCAATGGCCGACCCCTATTGGCAAGTACGCGTAAAAGCCGCGCGCAGTCTCGGCAAATTAAAAACACGCGCCGCCCTGCCCGTGTTGATCACAGCACTGGGACATGAGATCAGCAATCTGCGTAAAGAGGCCGCGATTGCCTTGGGTGAAATAGGCGACCACAGCGCGCTCCCGGCCCTGGAAAAAGCCTTGGAAGATCCGGACCCCGATGTGCGCAAATTGGCGCGTATCGCCCTTAACCAAATCGCGAAATAAGGAAACCGTCATGGCCTATGTGGTAACCGAACCTTGCATCAAATGCAAATACACGGATTGCGTAGCAGTGTGCCCGGTGGATGCATTTCACGAAGGGCCGAACTTCATGGTGATCGATCCGGAAGAATGCATCGACTGCTCGCTGTGCGTGGACGAGTGTCCGGTCAGCGCGATTTTCGATGAACCGGATTTGCCCGCGGAGTACGCGCACTACGCCGCATTGAATGCCGATGCCGACCGTGACGACTTCCGCCAACGCGCTTGTGCTGCAAGCGCTAGCCAATGCGAGCGTTACGAGATTTATTTTCTGCTCACGCGCTGGAATCCGCTGCAACGCGCACGCCCTTACCGGCTGGCTTATCGCGGTGCAAAGGTATTGGTAGTGGGCGCCGGGCCGGCGGGCTTCAATTTGGCGCATCATTTGTTGCAGGATGGCTTCGGCGTGGTAATGGTGGACGGTCTCAAGCTCGAGCCGCTACCGGAACACTTAGTGGGGCGGCGCGGCGCAATCCCCCTTCCGGTGCAAGAGGTAGAGGATTTGTTCGAGCCGCTGGACGGCCGCACCATGGCCGGATTCGGCGGCGTGGCGGAATACGGCATCACCATCCGCTGGGATAAAAATTTTCTCAAGCTGGTGCGCATCGCGCTCGCGCGCAGCGCGCAATTCCGCTTGTTCGGCGGCGTGCGTTTAGGCGGCACGCTGACGCTGGAAGATGCAGCGCGACTTGGCTTCGACCACGTCACGCTGGCCACCGGCGCCGGGCGGCCGACGGTATTGCCGATGAAAAATAATATGGCACAGGGTATACGCCAGGCGAGCGATTTTTTGATGGCACTGCAACTCACCGGCGCCGCCAAGCGCGAGAGCCTCGCCAATTTGCAACTGCGTCTGCCGGCGGTGATAATCGGCGGCGGTCTCACCGCTATCGACACCGCCACCGAAGTGCAAGCTTATTACATTCGCCAGGTAGAAAAGCTGCTTGCGCGCTGGGAGGCACTCGCTACGGCGGGCCAAGCTCAACCCGCGTGGAGCGAAATGGAAGCCGAGATCCTGCAAGAATTTCTGGCCCATGGCCGCGCGGTGCGCACTGAACGCGAACGCGCTCGGCGTGCGGGCCGGCCGCCCGATTTCGCGCGCTTGATCCATGGCTGGGGTGGCGTCACCGTCGCTTATCGCCGGGCAATGAGCGATTCTCCCGCCTACTTACGCAATCACGAGGAAATTAGCAAAGCCCTGGAGGAAGGTATTTATTATGCGGAAAACGTGGAGCCTGTCGAAGCATTGCTCGATGCGCACGGCCATGTCAGCGCACTTCGCTTACGGCGCACAGGCCGCGATGAAATCGTGACTTTACCGGCGCGCGCGATATTCGTCGCGGCGGGCAGTATCCCCAATACGGTGTACGAACGCGAGCACCCGGGCACCTTCGTCATGGACGGCAAATTTTTCGCCGCGCACCGCATCGACGAAACGGGAGAATTGGTGCGTGTCGCAGATACCGGCAACCACAAATCCGCCGCGCCCGGATTTTTCACTTCCTACGCCCAAGGCGCGCTGCGCGTTTCCTTCATCGGCGATACGCATCCGCAGTTCCACGGCAGCGTGGAGAAGGCGATGGCTTCGGGCAAACACGCCGCGCAAGCCATTGCAAAATTATTGGCGCCGGCGATAGCGCATCGGCAGCTTGCCCCGGATCAAGCATGGCTAACCTTTGCCGCGGAATTGGAGCGGCGTTTGCAGCCGCAAATTCTGCAAGTAGAACAGCTCGCCGCGCATCTCACTAGGCTCACCGTGCACGCGCCTCAGGCGGCGCAAAATTGGCGGCCGGGCCAAGTGTACCGGCTGCAAAATTTCGATACCCGGGCGGAGCGGCTGCAAGGTATTCCCTTGACGATGGAAGGCATGGCCATCGACGGCGTGCACGTCGATAAAGCGCGTGGCGAAGTTCAACTGCTGGTGAACAGCGTCGGCGCATCGAGCCGCATCGCGGCCAGCCTTAAACCCGGCGCGCCCGTGATTCTCATGGGGCCGACCGGTACCGGCTTGCCGGTGCCGCAACACGGCACGATCACGGTGATCGGCGGCCACTCCGCGGTCACCAGCACCATCGATGGCGCGGCAAGCTGGCGCGCCGCCGGCAACCGCATCTTATTTATCGGCCACTTCAAGAGCCAAGAGCAAGCGCGCGCGGTACAAAGCACCCTGGAAATTTTGACCGACCAGGCGATCTGGATTCTCGACCAAGGGCCGGAGCTGATCTTGAAGCGCAAACAAGATCGCTGTTTCGTGCATGGCGTGGCGGAGTTTCTCGATGCTTGCGCGGAGAGCGGCGGCGCACACGCGGCATGGGTGAGCGATAGCGATTGCATCGTCCTGTCGGATCACCCCGGCGCGATGCGGCAATTTTCCATGGCGCTGCAGACCCGCCTCAAACCCGGGCTCAAGCCGGGCTTGCTGGCGGTCGCGGCGGTAAACAGCCCGATGCAATGCATGATGAAGGAAGTCTGCGCGCAGTGCCTGTGCCGGCATGTCGACCCCGCCACCGGCGAGACATCCAAGTTCGTGTTCTCTTGCTTCAACCAGCATCAGCCGCTGTTCGATCTCGACTTCGCCAACCTGCAAGCGCGGCAAGGGCAGAATAGCGTGCAAGAAAAAATTTCAAATGCCTGGTTAAGCCATGTGAGTGGGACGCCATCATCCACCAATGCGGATAAACCACAGCCCATGACCGATCCGGCAACGCATTAAATGGGGGGGGTGCTTTTATTCAGCATTGCACCTTTAAGCCCGTGGTGCAAAGCGCCTATACTGAATCGCTTCCGCGATGTGCGCGCTTTGCACGTGCTCCGCGCCCGCCAGATCAGCCACGGTGCGCGCTACTTTGAGAATACGATGATAAGCACGCGCGGAAAGATTGAAGCGGCTGATGGCCTGCTTGAGCAAATTTTCGCCCGCGGCATCGGCAGCACAATGGCAGTCGATTTCTTTCGTACCCAATTGGCTGTTGGGTTTGCCTTGGCGCGCCAATTGCCGGAGGTATGCCGCTTGCACGCGCGCTTGTATCGCGCTCGACGCTTCGCCTGTCGCGGCATGCATGAGATCGCTCTGCGGCAGCGCCGGCACGTCGATTTGTAAATCGATGCGATCCAACAGCGGGCCGGAAATTTTCGAGCGGTAGCGCGCGACTTGATCCGGTGTGCAGCGGCATTTGCCGTTGGGGTGGCCAAGATAGCCGCAAGGACAGGGGTTCATCGCCGCGATGAGCTGAAAGCGCGCCGGGTACTCGGCTTGATTCGCCGCGCGCGAAATATGGATGCGGCCAGACTCCAAGGGTTCGCGCAGCACTTCCAGTACTTTGCGATCGAACTCCGGTAGTTCGTCGAGAAATAACACGCCTCGATGCGCGAGCGAAATCTCACCCGGCTTGGCTTGGCTGCCGCCGCCAACCAAGGCCACCGCGGATGCCGTATGGTGCGGCGCGCGAAACGGCCGGCGTTGCCAGTCATCCAATTTAAACCCGCCAGAGCCCAGCGATTGGATCGCGGCCGATTCCAATGCCTCGGCCTCGGCCATCGCCGGCAAAATGCCCGGCAGCCGCGCCGCGAGCATGGATTTTCCGGTGCCGGGCGGGCCGCTCATCAATACGCTGTGGCCCCCTGCGGCGGCGACTTCCAGCGCGCGCTTGGCTTGTTGCTGGCCCTTCACTTCGGAAAAATCCGCGTACTCCGCCAACACGGCCGTTGCTTGCGCGCTATAACGCTGCAGCGCTTCACCACCGGCGAAGTGCGCGCAGACTTGGAGCAGGCTTTGCGCCGGATACACCTGGGCATCGCGCACCAAGGCCGCTTCGGCCGCGTTCTCTTGCGGCAAAATGAAGGCACGGCCATCGCGTACCGCTTTGTAGGTCATGGCGAGCGCACCGCGCACCCGGCGCAACTGGCCGGTCAAAGCCAGCTCACCGGCGAACTCATATTGATCCAAACGATCAAGTGGAATTTGCCCCGAGGCCGCGAGAATACCCAAGGCGATGGGCAAATCGAAACGCCCGCCCTCTTTGGGTAGGTCGGCGGGCGCGAGATTCACCGTGATGCGGCGCGCGGGGAATTCGAAACGTGCGTTGAGCAGCGCCGCGCGCACGCGATCGCGCGATTCTTTCACTTCCGCCTCGGGCAAGCCGACGATGGTG
>DAIAMA010000029.1 GCA_027438535.1 bacterium | reverse complement strand
TCCGAGTCCGCGCGATTGTCGCGCAGAAACATCTCCGTGGCGGGCAGCGCCGCCCATTCGGTGATGGCGTTCAGCTTCACCGTCAGCGCTTGCTCGTCCGTGAGCTGGCTGGGGTCGAAGCGCTCCCACGGCACATCCTTGTTCATGTCCCAACGGGCAGTCTCGAGCGATTTAAAAAGTTCCGGATAAAGCAAAATAACGTCTCCCTGGAATCGGTTATAAATAGCAAATCGGAGTGACGATGATGTGACAGCCGTTCAGCTCAGCCTAAGATCGGCTTCAGATACTGCCCGGTATAGCTCATTTTGCTCTTCGCCACGTCTTCCGGCGTGCCTTGGGCGATGATTTGTCCGCCGCCTTCGCCGCCCTCGGGACCGAGATCGATAATCCAGTCGGCGGTTTTGATCACATCCAGATTGTGTTCGATGACCACCACGGTGTTGCCATGATCGCGCAGGCGATGCGCCACGGTGAGCAGCATTTCGATATCGTGGAAGTGCAAGCCGGTGGTGGGTTCATCCAAGATGTAGAGGGTGCGGCCGGTATCGCGTTTGGAAAGTTCCAGCGCGAGTTTCACGCGCTGCGCTTCGCCGCCGGAGAGCGTGGTGGCGGATTGGCCGAGGGTGATATAGCCCAGGCCGACGTCGAGCAGAGTTTGCAGTTTGCGCGCGATGGCGGGCACGGCGCTAAAGAACTCGAACGCTTGTTCCACCGTCATTTGCAGCACTTCGTGAATGGAGAGCCCCTTGTAGCGAATCTCCAGCGTTTCGCGGTTATAGCGTTTGCCGTGGCACACGTCGCACGGCACGTAAATATCCGGCAGAAAGTGCATTTCCACGCGCAGCACGCCATCGCCTTGGCATGCTTCGCAGCGCCCGCCTTTGACGTTAAAGGAGAAGCGTCCCGGTTCGTAGCCGCGCTCGCGCGCTTCCGGCACGCCGGAAAAGAGTTCGCGTATCGGCGTGAACATACCGGTGTAAGTGGCGGGATTGGAGCGCGGCGTGCGCCCGATCGGGCTTTGATCGACATCGATGACTTTGTCGAAAAATTCCAAGCCGTCGATCTCATCGTGCGCCGCGGGCTCGGTCGACGAGCCATACAAATGGCGCGCCACGGCGGGATATAGCGTGTCGTTGATGAGCGTGGATTTGCCCGAGCCGGAAACGCCGGTAACGCACACCAGCAAACCTACCGGCAGTTTCAGCGTAACTTGCTTCAGGTTGTTGCCGGCGGCTCCGGTGAGTATGAGCCAGCGCTCGGGGTCGGGTTTAATGCGCCGGGCGGGAGTCGGTATTTTGCGCGCGCCGGAAAGATATTGGCCGGTAAGCGAGGCCGGATTTTGCTTCACCTCATCCGCCGTGCCTTCGGCCACGATCTCGCCGCCATGCACGCCCGCGCCGGGACCGATGTCGATCACGTAATCGGCGATGCTGATCGCCTCTTCGTCGTGCTCCACCACGATCACGCTGTTGCCCAAATCGCGCAAATGTTTCAACGTACCGAGCAGCCGCGCGTTGTCGCGCTGATGCAGCCCGATGGAGGGTTCGTCCAGCACGTACATCACGCCGGTCAAGCCGGAGCCGATTTGCGAGGCCAAGCGGATGCGCTGCGCTTCGCCGCCGGAGAGCGTTTCCGCCGAACGGTCGAGCGACAAATAATCGAGCCCGACATTGGTGAGAAAAGACAGGCGCGAAGTGATTTCCTTGACAATGCGATCCGCGATCGCTTGCTTAGCGCCGGCGAGCCGCAGTTGCTCGAAGAACGGCAGTGTTTGTTTCAGCGGCATGCGGCTGATTTCATAGATCGACTTGTCGCCGACCTTAACGTGGCGCGCCTCAATGCGCAGCCGCGTGCCCTCGCATGCCGGGCAGGGTTTGTGGTTGAGGTATTTCGCCAGCTCTTCGCGTACGGTGGCCGAATCGGTCTCGCGGTAGCGCCGTTCGAAGTTGTTCACAATACCCTCGAACGGATGCTTGCGGTTTTGCATGCCGCCGCGCTCACCCAAATATTTGAACGCGATAACTTCTTCGCCGCTGCCGTAGAGCAAAATGTCTTGCATGCGCGGCGGTAGTTCCTCGAAGGACTGGTCGAGATCAAATCCGTAATGCAACGCCAGGCTTTGCAGCATCATGAAATAAAATTGGTTGCGCCTATCCCAGCCTTTGATCGCGCCGGCACCGAGCGCGAGATGCGGGAATGCCACTACGCGCTTGGGATCGAAGAAGCTGATGGCACCCAAACCGTCGCACTTGGGGCAAGCGCCCATCGGGTTATTGAAGGAGAACAGGCGCGGCTCCAACTCCGCCAGCGAGTAATCGCACACCGGGCAAGCGAAGCGCGCGGAGAATAAATATTCCTTGCCGCTATCTATTTCCACCGCCAGCGCGCGGCCATCGGCGTGGCGCAGCGCGGTTTCGAACGATTCCGCCAAGCGTTGCTTGATATCGGCGTGCACCTTGAGCCGGTCCACGACCACCTCGATGGTGTGTTTCTTGTTCTTGTCCAGCTTGGGCAGCTTGTCGATCTCATGGGTTTTACCGTCGATGCGCACGCGCACGAAGCCTTGCGCGCGCAACTCGTCGAACAATTCCAATTGCTCGCCCTTGCGCCCGCTGACGATGGGCGCGAGGATCATGAGCTTGGTGTCTTCCGGCAGCGCCAGGACGTGATCCACCATTTGCGACACGGTCTGGGCCGAAAGCTCGATACCGTGTTCCGGGCAATACGGGTCGCCGGCACGTGCATACAGCAGGCGCAGGTAGTCGTGAATTTCCGTCACCGTGCCCACGGTGGAACGCGGGTTGTGCGAGGTGGCTTTCTGTTCGATGGAAATCGCGGGCGAGAGACCCTCGATCAAATCCACATCCGGCTTTTCCATTAACTGCAGGAATTGCCGCGCATAGGCCGAGAGCGATTCGACGTAGCGGCGCTGGCCTTCGGCATACAGAGTATCGAAAGCGAGCGAGGATTTTCCCGAGCCCGACAAGCCGGTGATGACCACCAAGCGGTTGCGCGGAATGTCGAGACTGATGTTTTTCAGGTTGTGGGTGCGGGCGCCGCGAACGCGAATAAATTCCATGTCTATAAGGTGTTCCGGGTTTGGGGTTCCGATCCGGGTTGGGAAAAACATCCGAGGTCGCGGGGGTTTACAACCCGGGACTAGGAACCCCAAACCCGAAACGCGGGTTTGCCACTGCTCCGGCAGCGGCGAACCTGCTAATATACGCAATTTTTCGGTCTAACCCAACCCATTCCGCCATGAAAAATAGTGAGCGCATGTCGCCCTTCGAGTTGAAGTCCGCCGTTAGCCTGGCTAGCATCTACGGTCTGCGCATGCTGGGTATGTTCTTGATCTTGCCGGTATTCGCGCCCTATGCCCAACACCTGCCGGGGGCCAACCATACTTTGATCGGGGTGGCGCTCGGTATTTACGGCTTGACCCAGGCGGCCCTGCAATTGCCGTTCGGCATGGCGTCCGACCGCTTCGGGCGCAAACGCGTGATTTATTTTGGCTTGCTGGTGTTCGCGCTCGGCAGCTTTATGGCGGCATCGGCGACGGGGATTTGGGGGGTCATCCTCGGCCGCGCGATTCAGGGCGCGGGCGCGGTTTCGGCGGCCGTGACCGCGCTGCTGGCCGATCTCACGCGCGAAGAGCATCGCACCAAGGCCATGGCCATGATAGGCACTACTATCGGTGTGACTTTCGCCGTGTCCTTGGTGATCGCGCCGCCGCTCTATCACTGGATCGGCATTCCGGGAATTTTCGCCATGACCGGCCTATTGGCGCTGACCGCGATAGCGGTGGTGCGCTTCATCGTGCCCAATCCGCGCGCCAGCCATTTTCATAGCGATACCGAGGCCACGCCCGCCAAGCTCAAGGATGTGATTCGCGATACCGAATTGCTGCGGCTCAACTTCGGTATTTTTTCCCTGCACGCGTCGCTAATGGGCCTGTTCGTGGTGATTCCGTTCGCCCTGCTCAAAACCGCGGGCATCGACCAGGACCATCATTGGATGATTTATTTGCCTATCATGCTGGTGTCGTTCGTATTCATGGTGCCGGCCATCATCTACGGCGAGAAAAAACTCAGGCTCAAGGAAGTGTTTCTGGCTTCGGTGGCGTTGATGCTCGTCGCGCAGCTCCTGCTGGCGCAATTCATCGGCCAAATTTGGGGCATCGTGGGCTCGCTTACCTGCTACTTCGTCGCCTTCAATGTGCTGGAAGCGAGCCTGCCATCGCTCATCTCCAAGATCGCTCCAGCCTCGGCCAAGGGCACGGCGATGGGGGTGTATAATACCTGTCAGTCGTTCGGAATGTTCGTGGGCGGCGCGCTTGGCGGCTACTTGTCGCAGCACTATGGCCCATCGGCGGTGTTCATATTCTGCAGCGTGCTGATTGCCGTGTGGCTGATCTTCGCGCTCAGCATGCAGCGGCCGCCAGCGGTACGCACTCGGATGTTTCATGTGCGCGAGATGGATGCGGGCCGTGCCACCGAGTTATCGAAGCAACTTACCAAACTCAGCGGCGTTTCGGAAGCCCTGGTGGTAGGTGAAGAGGGCATCGCCATTCTGAAAGTAGATCTGCGCGGATGGGACGAAGCCGCCGTGACAACACTCATCGAGGGGGAGCAAAACAATGGCTGCAGTCAATAAAGTCATTTTGGTCGGCAATTTGGGCAAAGACCCCGAGGTGCGCTACATGCCTAGCGGCGATGCCATCACCAACATCACCATGGCCACCACCGATAGCTGGAAAGATAAAAACGGCGAGAAGCAGGAAAAAACCGAGTGGCACCGGGTCGCCTTTTTCGGCAAGCTCGCGGAGATCGCAGGCGAATATCTGAAAAAAGGCAGCCAAGTGTATGTCGAAGGCCGGCTGCAAACACGTAAATGGCAAGACAAAGAAGGCCAAGACCGCTACACCACCGAAATCGTCGCCGACCGCATGCAAATGCTCGGCAGCCGCAGCGGCGGCAGCAACTTCGAAGTACAAGATAAAGCCCCGGCCGGCGCCGCACGCGAAAGTGGCGGCGGCGCTGCGAGCAAACCCGCCGCCGGGAAAAAGGGCGGCGATTTCGAGGATTTCGAGGACGATATTCCGTTCTAGCGCTACCGGTATAGCGAGAATCTCAGCCAGAACGGCGGTGATCGAATGAATGGGCTTCCCCGGTGGGCAAAAAAATAGCGCTGTTCTCATCCCTATGAAGATCACGTTTTTTGGCGCGGCCCATGAAGTCACCGGCTCTTGTTATTTGATCGAGACGGATCACCTGCGCTTCTTAGTGGATTGCGGCATGTTCCAGGGCGGACGCGAAGCCGAAGACAAGAATCGGCGCTTTCCGCATTTCGATCCCGAGAGTATCGATTTTGTACTCCTCACCCATGCGCATATCGATCATTCCGGATTGCTGCCGCGGCTGACCAATTTAGGCTTCCGCGGTCCGGTGTATTGCACCTCCGCCACCGCCGACCTGTTGCAGGTGATGTTGCCGGATTCGGCGCATATCCAGGAAAAAGAAGCCGAGTGGCGCAACTACGCCAAGCGCAAAAAACACGGCCGCTACACCAGCGAGAACGCGCCGCTGTACACCGTGATACAAGCGCAGGCGTGCTTGAAGCATCTCAAGACGATTGACTACGATACCGATTGCGCGCCGCATCCGCGGGTGCGGGCGCGCTTCCGCGATGCGGGACATATTCTCGGCTCCGCGATTCTGGAGGTGTGGATCGCGAACGGCGGGCGCACCGAGAAGTGGGTATTTTCCGGCGATTTGGGCATGCCGGGGCGCCCCCTCATGAACGACCCCGCGCCGATCGAAGCGGCGGATTATCTCCTGGTCGAATCGACCTACGGCAATCGCTTGCATAAAAGCATGCAGGCGACCGTGGATGAGCTGACCGAGGCGGTCAACGACACGCTGCTGCGGAAAAAAGGCAATGTGATCATTCCCGCTTTCGCCGTCGGGCGCACGCAAGAAATTTTGTATTTGCTCACCGACCTGATGCATCGGGGACGCATCCCCAAAACCGCGGCGATCTACGTCGATTCGCCCATGGCAACCGCCGCGACAGAAATTACACTCAAACATCATGCCTTGCTCGATGTGGCTTCGCAGTCGCTATTGGATTGGGGACGCGGCGGCATGACGCACATTCGCTTTACCGAGAGCGTGGAGGACTCCATCGCGCTCAATACCATTCGCCAGGGTGCGATCATTATTTCCGCCTCCGGCATGTGCGATGCGGGGCGCGTTAAGCAACACTTGAAAGTCAACTTGCCGCGCGCCGAGTGCACGGTGATCATCGCAGGTTTCCAAGCGCAAGGCACGCTCGGACGCAAGCTGGTGGAGCGCGTCAGCCCGGTGCGTATTTATCAGGAATCGATCCCGGTGCGCGCGGATATTTACACGCTGGGCGGGCTCTCCGCGCATGCCGACCAAGCGGCGCTGATGGCTTGGCTCAAACGATTTCACCAGCCCCCGCGCAAAACTTTCGTGGTGCATGGCGAGGAAGAGACCGCGCTGGGCTTCGGCGCGCTGATTCAAAAAGAATTGGGTTGGACGGTGGATGTGCCCGCACCGGGCGCGACGGCCGAGATAAGCTAAAGCCGCATTTCAGCTTGTGCGGCGCGCGTATTCCCGTGACGCGATATGCGGTGGGAGCGCCATCAGGCGGCGATCCCGTATTTTTTCGTCATCTCCTGGGCGAGCTTATTCACGGAAAGCAGTTTCGGATGCATTGCGCTCTTGGTGCGCGCCGTATCGAGATAGCGCAGCGCGGACTCCATGTGTTTTTCGTTCCAGCCCAGTTTGTCGATGGAGACCAGCAGCGCTTGCGCCGCGTTGAGGATGATTTGCAGATTCTCGGGCATTTTTTCCGCCGCCTCGGTGAGGAGTTCGACCGCGCCCTCGAAATCCCCTTCGCGCGCTTTGAGCACGCCCTGATTATTGAGTTGGATGATGTCTTTGACGCTACCGTCCACCAGGGCCTTGCCCTCGGCCCCTTTGCCCACCGCCTCGAACAATTGCTTCGCCTTTTGTATCAGCGCGCCGCTGTCATGATTGTTGCGGACCAGGGTGGTAACGAGTTCCTTGGCTTCTTCTTCCTTGCCATGCGCGAAACAGGCTTTGGCGAGATCGAGCGTGAGGTCTTCCTTGGGCTTAAACGCGTGCGCTTGTTGCGCTTGCAATGCGGCCTCGAGCGCTTTGGCGGATGCGATTTCGTCGCCGGCCTTGGTGTGAATCAGGCTTTCCATCACCGCGGCGGTGAAGGCCGCCTCGGGCGAATTGTTGAACGAGGTACGCGCATCGCGCAGCGTGCCCAGTGCTTCGTTCAGCTTGCCGCGCTCCATTTGGGCGCGGGATAAGTTCGCGTAGTCATCGGTGACGCGAAAAAAAGACGTCTTGCCGCGAGCGACGACGAACTCGAAGGCTTGCTCCGCCGCCTCGAAATCGCCGTTGCGCATGGCGATCTGCCCCATTTCTTTTTGCCGGTGCATGGTTAAGGGCGAGGCCGCGACCGCGTGTTCGAGCACCTGCTGCGCGCGTTCGTGCTTATCTTGCGATTCGCATACCTTGGATAGCAGATCGTAGGCGGCCATGTATTCCGGCGCTTCCTGGATCACTTCGTCCAACAGCGCCTCCGCTTCGGCATGACGGTTTTGATAATGTAGCATCGTGGCCAATCCCATGCGCGCCCACGGCACCGCGCGCATGCCGACTACTTGCGCATATATTTTTTGCGCTTCGTCGAAATTACCCTGCGTGACATATAGCTCGGCGAGCAGGCGCATGAAATCGATGGTGTATTTACTGTGGTGCTTGAGCAAGCCGGCGCAGACTTGGCAGGCGCTCGCCAATTTTCCTTCTTCGATCAAACGATAGATCGGCGCGAAGGCGAGCTTTTTCAGCAACACGCGTTCCAGCCGGGTTTTCAGCATCTCGCCCGAGAATGGCTTGATCAAGTAATCATCCGGCGCCAGTTCCACCGTGGAGACGACTCTTTCATATGCGCTTTCGGCGGTGACGATAATAAAAATCGTCGACAGCTCGATGAGCCTGTTGCGGCGCAATTGCTCCAAGAGCTGCTGGCCGTCCGAGCCGTCGCCCAAAAAATAATCGCAGAGAATAATGTCGTAGGATTTGGCTTGAAGGCGGCGAATGGCGTCGTTCGCGGTATTCGCCATTTCCACGTACACCACGCCGAGCGCGCTGAGAATCGCCCGCATGGACGAGCGCATGCTCGAGTGGTGGTCTATGATCAGTACCCGTTTTTCTGCGAAATTGATATCCATGATCCACGCGCGAAAAGCTTGCCGCTCAGCGGATGAAATTCACCCCTGTCCTAGTTTGTTATCGGCGGAAAAGACGCGGGTTTTAGGGGTTGGCCGTGGATAGGTACGGTGCCCGGTCGGTGAGATGGCGTGCCGGACGGTGTATTTAGGGAGGGTGGATTCACTCTACGCTTGAGGAAGCTGGTGCCGGAAATTATTAAGCGCGAGCCCGGCAATTATAAATAACTCCGCGCCAACTCGATGTAATGCCGCGCCGAGTAGTCGAAGTAAGCCAACTCATCTGCCGTAAGCGGGCGCAGTTGTTTGGCGGGGCGGCCGAGGTAGAGATAGCCGCTTTGCAGCGTTTTGCCTTCCGGCACCAGGCTGCCCGCGCCGAGCAGCACGCGCGGTTCGAGCACGGCTTTATCCATGACGATCGAGCCCATGCCGATCAGGCATTCATCGCCGACGGTGCAGCCGTGCAGGATCACGCTATGACCGACGGTGACGCGCTCACCGATGATCAGTGGCGCGCCGAGCGCATCCCATTCGCTCTTGTGCGAGACATGCAGCACGGATAGGTCTTGAATATTGGTGCCGGCACCGATGGTAACCGCGTTTACGTCGCCGCGGATCACCGCGCCGCACCACACGGAGGCATCCGCGCCGAGCGTGACTTCGCCGATGATTTGCGCGCTGGGGTGGACGTAAACGCTGTCGTGGATCGTGGGATGGATGCCGTGATGGGGAATGATGTTCATCGCGTTGAGTTTCGGGTTTATTGAGGTGCGGCTAGTATAATGGCGCATTGATTTCCTCGAAAGAAGACCATGAACCCTTTGTTGGATTTTTCCGGCTTGCCGCGTTTTGCCGAGGTCAAGCCGGAGCATGTCACACCGGCGATTGAAGCCTTGCTGGCCACCAATCGTGCACTGGTGGAAAAGTTGAGCGCCGATGCGAGCGCGGTGACTTGGGACGCATTCGTTGCCCCGCTGGAAGATGCCAATGAACACCTATCGCGCGCCTGGTCGCAGGTATCGCATTTGAACGCGGTGGTGAATAGCCCCGAGTTGCGCGAAGTGTATAACGCCAACCTGCCCAAGATCACCGAGTTCTATGCCGAGCTGTCGCAAAACTTGAAGCTCTACGATAAATTCAAGGCGCTCAAGGCATCGGCCGAGTTCGCGCAATTGTCCGCGGCGCAGAAAAAAATCGTCGAAAACGAGTTGCGCGATTTCCGTTTGGGCGGCGCGGAGCTGGCGGACGATCAGAAAGAGCGTTTTAAAACCATCCAAGAAGAACTCGCTTCGGCGGCGGCCAAGTTCGAGGAAAACCTGCTGGACACCACCAATGCCTATGCGAAATATGTCGAACAGGCAGAAGAAGTGGCCGGCCTACCCGCCGATGTGCTGCAAGCCGCGCAGGAAGCAGCCGCCGCCGACGGCAAGCCCGGCTGGAAATTCACCTTGCATGGGCCATCCTACATGCCGGTGATGCAATACGCCGACCATCGCGCTTTGCGCGAAGAAATTTACCGCGCTAACTACCGGGGTATTTTTAAGGAACAAGCATGAAAAAAACACTTATTACCTTCGCATTGATTTTCTGTAGCCAAATGATGTCCATTGCTCCCGCATTTGCGATACCAATTTTAACTTTAGCACCTAGTGGGGGAACGAATATTTAGAGCTGGCCCCGTTCATTTGGACAGTAAATCTGTTTAGATAAGTGGAGCCTTGCATTGATCATGCCGCGATTCTTTCCTGCGGCAGATTGTTGAAGTAAATCTTATCCGGCGTCTGCCCGTCAAGCGATTGATGCGGTCGCCGACCGTTGTAGAAGTCGAAGTATCTTCCCAAGCACGCCTTCGCCTCGGAGACCGAGTCATAGGCGCGCAGGTAAACTTCTTCATACTTGACGCTCTTCCACAGCCGCTCGACGAAGACATTGTCGCGCCAGCAGCCTTTACCGTCCATGCTGATCTGGATACCGTGCTCCTTGAGCAGTCCGGTAAAGTCACTGCTGGTGAACTGGCAGCCCTGGTCGGTGTTGAAGATTTCGGGGGAGCCGTAGCGCGCGATGGCCTCTCGCACCGCATCCAGAC
>DAIAMA010000299.1 GCA_027438535.1 bacterium | reverse complement strand
CGGCGCTCGATGGCGCTATTGCGCGCCGCCACGGCATACATCGAGTGCGCGCGCGCAGAGCCGCTTTTATCCGGCGGAATGTCCAGCACGTCGATGGTGGCATCGTCGATATGAAAATCCAGCAAGTCTTTAATCCGCCAGCGCATGGCGGTTTTTAATTCCAGTGGCGGCACATTCGGCGCCTCCACCACCAGCATTTGGTATTCGTGCGGAACCAGCAAGGTACTGCAGTGATACTGCGCGAGATGCATTTCCTTCGCCGTTTTTTCTAACCGTTGCGGATTCATGCCTTCATCCACCGTCACGCCGCACACCGTCACGACCGGCTTACCCTCGCCGGCATGAACATGCGCCATGCACAGCCCTTCGGGGATGAAGCTCAAGGCCATCCAACCGGGCTGTTTTTTCTGCTTACCGAAGAATTTTTCCAACATACGTACTATAGATAGTCACCGAATTTACTTGAACTTATAGCAATAAGTTATTGTTGTCAAATGGTTTAATTTTTATTAAACTCAGTAATTCTCGCGCTGGTAAATAAATTGATCGGTACTGCGGTACGCACCGAAAGTCGCGCGCGCCCTGGGATTGCCTACGACACCGGTCCAGTTGAATTGCAGCCAAGCCGGAACGGCGATCACGATATCCACGTAGCCATAATGCGCACCGGATGGCGCGCTTAACATCAAGCCGCCGTCACCGCCGGCAAAAATTCCGTTTCCGGACGATGCGCCATTAATCGTGGCAGTGGTGTCACCGGAAGCCAGTATGTTGGTCGGCGTGGTAGGCGGCGTATAAAACGTCAGCCCCGGATTAAGCGGCGTGGCAAACGCCACCGGCATGGGTACCGGCACCTGGGTGCAACTGTCGGCATTATTGTCCACGAAGCCCGCGCCGTTGTAATACTGCACCTTGAGCGGCACCGGCAGCGGCAAGCGCTCCGAGCCGATGGCATTGCTGAGCCGTACCCGGCCATAGCGTATGCCGCCCGTCGCCACTTGCTGGCGTTCGTTGCTGCCGTTCACATCCGCATCCATATTAAGCGCACCGGGAAGCAACATGACCCCATCCAAATCTTGCGGGGCGATGCCGAGCCTAAAGTTGCTGAACGGTCCATCCGGTACGGCACCGCGATTCAACACCACATTTGCGGTTAACGTGCCCACGCCGGCAGTCCAATTGCCGCTCGGCGCGCCGCTGATGCCAAGCCGCGCGCTGAGCGGGGTGGTGCCATCCACCGCGCCCAGACCGATGCTGTCGTTGACACCGAACGCCGTCCATTTCGAGGCCGTGGCGCCATCCAGTTTGGCGAAACCGCTGGCCGTGGTGTAATTCTGGGTCGTGCCGTTGGTCGCGTTTTGCGCCGTAAGGGTAAGCGCGAGACCCATCGGTTCGCCCATATAAGTGAAGCTGGAGAGCGGCGCGCATGCCAAATCGGCGCGTGGAGTGAGCGTGCCGCTGGCGACAAAATGGTGCGGATAAAACCGCCCGATATTGCCGGTGGTCGCACCCGTGACATTGCCCGCGCCGAGATAATCGCCATCGCCCACGGACGGCGTGAGCGTGATGATGCCGACCTCGCCCCAGGCCAGATTGGTCACAGTCGCCACCCCATTTGCATCGCTCACCATGCCGCCGCTGCCGAACTCGGTTCCCGCTATCGTCCCATTGCTCAGCGCCGGATTGTTGCCCGCGGCGGGCAATACGATGTTCGGCGTTAGCAGCACGCCTTCGGGCACCGTCTCGCGCCCGTAGTTGGGTGTCGCCGTGCCGCCGTTCGCAAGCGCCGTCACCGTGGCGGTAAAGCTATCGCCGGCTTTAATGAATGCCGCCCCGGTAGCGCTTCCCGCACCGGGGTTGGCAAAGCCATCCGCGGTGCGCTTGATATTGCTTACGCTAAAGTCGAACGG
>DAIAMA010000298.1 GCA_027438535.1 bacterium | reverse complement strand
ATTTGCGCATCGACCCTAGGCTGCGCGAGGCGCGCCGCGCGCAATGGAATCGGCCGCATGTGTGGCCCTTGCTGGCGATCGGTGCGGTGTTGGTGCTCGCGCTGCTGCCCGCGGGCTGGGTATGGCGGCGCAAATTGTACGCGCCGGCGCGCACGGAGCGGCGTTCATGATCGGCTATTTATTCCGCCGCATACTCTATGCGATTCCGATATTGATCGGCGTCAACGTGCTGATCTTCACACTGTTTTTCGCCGTCAACTCGCCCGACAATATGGCGCGCGTGCAGTTGGGCATGAAATACGTGACGCCCGCGGCGATCGCCAAATGGAAACACGAGCATGGCTACGACCGGCCGCTGTTTTTCAACGCACAAGCACCGGGCATGGGGAAATTCACGCAGACGCTGTTCTTCCATAAATCGGTACCGATGTTCGGCTTGCAATTCGGCGCCGCGGACGATGGCCGGGATATCGGCCGCGACATCCGCACCCGCATGTGGCCGAGTTTGGCATTGGCGGTGCCGGTGTTTCTCGTGGGGTTGTTGGTCAATATCACCTTTGCGCTGACGCTGACGTTTTTTCGCGCCAGCTATATCGATTTTGCCGGTGTGGTGCTGTGCGTGGCGATGATGTCGATCTCGGGCATGTTCTATATCATCGGCGGGCAATTTCTGGTGAGCAAGCTGCTGCACCTCGTGCCGATATCCGGCTATCAAGGCGGATGGGATGCGTTCAAATTCCTGGTGCTGCCGGTGGCCATCGGCGTGATCGCGAATATCGGCAGCGGCACGCGCTGGTATCGCACGATTTTCTTGGAGGAAATGGGCAAGGATTATGTGCGTACCGCGCGCGCCAAGGGCTTGCCGGAGCGGGTAGTGCTGTTCCGGCATGTGCTGCGCAATGCGCTGATCCCGATTCTCACCGGCGCGGTGGTGGTGATCCCGACGCTCTTCATGGGCAGCCTGATTTCGGAATCTTTTTTCGGTATTCCGGGGCTCGGCAGCTATACCATCGACGCCATTCGCAGCCAAGATTTCGCCATCGTGCATGCCATGGTGTTTCTCGGTTCCGTGCTCTACATCCTGGGCTTATTGCTGACCGATGTCGCCTATACCCTGGCCGATCCGCGGATACGGCTCGCATGAAGCCGGTTTTTCTTCCAACCGATATTCTGATCTATTGCCTGCTGGCCGTGATCGGTGTCTATGTCTGGCGCGCGCGTAGCAAAACGCATTTGGCCGCACCCTGGCGCAAAGTCGCGCGCCGGCCGGCGGCGATGGCTTCCAGCGTGGTGCTGCTCGCATTTGTCGTAATCGGCTTGCTGGATTCGGTGCATCTGCGCCAGGCGCTGCCAGCTGCCAAACCCGGCGCGCCGGTGGAATATTCAACCGAAATCGTGAGCCTGTTCGACTTGCTCGTGTCACCGCTGCGCGCTCATGGCGAGAAGACCTATTCCGCGCCGCTCGCGACTCATCTGTATGCGACAGAAGCGATCCGGCAAGCGGATGGCGGCATCCTGCATGCTTATCCGCGCTTGAAATATGGCGGCGCGGATTTGGGCGCGACGACTGCGGGGCAGGCGCGCGATGTCTTGCGGCTGACGCTCAAAGGCAGCGCGATCGCGATAGCCTGGTGGGTGTTGGCTATATTGCTCGGGACTTGGCGCGCGCGGCGCGCGGGTCTGGCGTGGGCGGCGCTGTGGCGCGGCGAAACCGAGTTCCCGTGGCGCACGATCTTGATCACCGTCGGCGCCTTGATGTGGCTGGTCTGCGTGGCATGGGCGATCGCGCCGCACTATCATTTATTCGGCACCGATAAAGTCGGACAGGACGTACTGTACCTCACGCTTAAGAGCATCCGCACCGGCTTGGCGATCGGTACGCTCACCACCTTGGTCATGCTGCCGTTCGCGC
>DAIAMA010000297.1 GCA_027438535.1 bacterium | reverse complement strand
GCTCGTCCTCGCCCCGCCGCTCCACATCGTTGCGCACTTGCTCGAAGCACAGTTCATCCACGTCCAAGGTGATGCCGGTATGCCCGGCGAACGCCATCTCGCACAGCGTGACGAAAATACCGCCGTCGGAACGGTCGTGATAAGCCAGCAGGCGGCCATCGCGATTGAGCGCCTGTACCGTTTCGAAAAAAGCTTTAAGCTTGGCCGGGTCGACGACATCGGGACAATCGTTGCCGATCTGCCGATACACCTGGCCCAGGGCAGAACCGCCCAAGCGGCAGCGCCCGGCGCCGAGATCGATCAGGATCAAATCGGTTTCGCCGCAGTCGGTGCGCAACTGCGGTGTGAGCGTTTTACGCGCATCAAATACCGGCGCGAAGCCGGTGACGATGAGCGATACCGGCGCGGTCACTTCTTTTTTCACGCCATTGTCGTCCCACACCGTCTTCATCGACATGGAATCCTTGCCCACGGGAATGCTGATACCGAGCCGCGGGCACAAATCCATGCCCACGGCTTGCACGGTATCGAACAGCGCCGCATCTTCGCCCGGATGCCCGGCGGGGGCCATCCAGTTGGCGGAAAGCTTAATGTCTTCAATCTGTGCAATCGGCGCCGCCGCCAAATTGGTGATTGCCTCCCCTACCGCCATGCGCCCGGAGGCCGGCGCATTGATCAAGGCCAGCGGCGTGCGCTCGCCCAGCGCGAACGCTTCGCCCAGATACGTGTGATAGCCCATCAGCGTCACCGCGCAATCCGCCACCGGCACTTGCCACGGCCCGACCATTTGATCGCGCGCGGTCATGCCGCCCACGCTGCGGTCGCCGATAGAGATCAGGAAGGTTTTGTTGGCCACCGTCGGCAGCCGCAGCACGCGCGCCGCGGCGTCTTTCAGTTCCATTACCGACAAATCCATGGCGGGCAGCGCGCGCTGAACGTGCGCCGCCTCGCGCGTCATCTTCGGCGGCTTGCCGAGAATCACCGACAAATCCACGTCCACCGGCTTATTGCGGAAATGGCTGTCTTCCACCAGCAAATGCTGCTCGCGCGTGGCCACGCCGATCACCGCGAACGGGCAGCGCTCGCGTTCGCATAGGGCTTGAAACTGCGCCAATCCTTGCGGCGGAATCGCCAATACATAGCGTTCTTGCGCTTCGTTGCACCAAATTTGCAGCGGCGACATACCGGGCTCTTCGGACGGTACGTCGCGCAATTTGAAATGTCCGCCGCGCCCCGAAGCGTGCACCAGTTCCGGCAGTGCATTGGATAAGCCGCCGGCGCCCACGTCGTGCACCGACAGAATCGGATTATCCGCGCCCATTTGCCAACAGCGATCGATGACTTCCTGCGCGCGCCGCTGCATCTCCGGATTGCCGCGCTGCACCGAATCGAAATCGAGTTTTTCGGCATTGGCGCCGGTATCCATGCTGGAAGCCGCGCCGCCGCCGAGACCAATCAACATACCCGGGCCGCCGATCTGAATCAGTAGCGCGCCCTCGGTCACATCGCGCTTTAACACATGTTGTTCGGCGATACTGCCGATGCCGCCGGCGAGCATGATGGGCTTGTGATAGCCGCGCACTTCTCCCGCGACCGCCTGCTCATAGGTGCGGAAATAACCGTCGAGATTGGGGCGGCCGAATTCATTGTTGAACGATGCCGCGCCGATCGGACCTTCGAGCATGATGGTCAGCGCGGAGGCAATACGCGCGGGCTTGCCGATAGGATCGCGCTCCCACGGCTGCGCATAGCCGGGAATAGCCAGATTGGAAACCGAGAAACCGCTCAGCCCGGCTTTGGGCTTGGAGCCGATGCCGGTCGCGCCCTCGTCGCGAATCTCGCCGCCGGAGCCGGTGGCGGCGCCGGGAAAAGGCGAAATCGCGGTGGGATGATTGTGCGTTTCCACCTTCATCAAGATGTGCGTGGGCTCTTGCGTAT
>DAIAMA010000296.1 GCA_027438535.1 bacterium | reverse complement strand
GAAAATCGTCCGAACCGCCACCTTCGATCATGTAGCAGGCCAGCGTGAATGGGCTGCCGGAGAAACCGATTAGCGGCACGGTGTTGTCGAGCGCCTTGCGAATTTGGCGCACCGTATCCAGCACGTAGCCCAGATGCTCTTCCGGGTCGGGCGCGCTTAAATCGCGGATCGCCCACTCCTCGCGCAAGGGACGCTCGAATTTCGGGCCTTCGCCATCGGCGAAATACAAGCCTAAGCCCATGGCGTCGGGAATGGTGAGAATGTCGGAGAATAAAATTGCCGCATCCAAGCCAAAACGCACGATCGGTTGCAAGGTCACCTCGGTGGCGTAATCCGGATTCTTACACAGATCGAGAAAGCTGCCGGCGCGGGACCGAGTTTGGTTGTACTCCGGCAGATAGCGCCCGGCCTGCCGCATGATCCAAATCGGCGTGTAGGGCACTGGCTGTTTGAGCAAGGCGCGAAGGAAAGTATCGTTTTTTAATTTAGACATAAATTTTAGCCACAGGGATCACAGCGTGCACGGAGAAAAGTTTCGAGGGGTTTCTCTCTGTGACCCCTGCGGCAAGGTTTTTAAACGTTCAAAAATTCCAGGATACTTTCCGCCGCTTGGCGGCCTTCATATACCGCGGTTACCACCAGATCGGAGCCGCGCACCATGTCGCCGCCGGCGAAGATTTTCGGGTTCGCGGTTTGGAATGGGTGGGCAAAATCTTTGGCGACAACGCGGCCACCCGGGTCGGTGGTAATGCCGAATTCGGTGAACCACGGTTGCGGATTGGGGCGGAAGCCGAAGGCGATGATCACGCGATCGGCGGGAACAATTTCTTCCGAGCCGGGAATCACTTCCGGTGTACGGCGACCGCGCGCATCGGGCGCGCCGAGTTGTGTGGTGACAAGCTTCACGCCTTCTACCTTTCCATTTCCGACAATCTCCACCGGTTGGCGATTCCACAGGAATTGCACGCCTTCTTCCTTGGCATTGGTCACTTCGCGACGCGAGCCCGGCATATTGGCTTCATCGCGGCGATAGGCGCAGGTCACCGATTTCGCGTTTTGGCGAATCGCGGTGCGGTTGCAATCCATTGCCGTGTCGCCACCGCCCAATACCACCACGCGGCTCCCTTGCATCGAGATAACGCCGCGCGCCGCTTCGGGCAGATTCAGGCAATGCCGCACGTTGGAAATCAAGAACGGCAATGCTTCATACACACCGCTTAAGTCTTCGCCGGGGAAGCCCCCCTTCATATAAGTGTAGGTGCCCATGCCAAGGAATACCGCGTCATACTCATCGAGCAATTTTTGGAACGGCAGATCCTTGCCGATATCGGTATTGAGCCGGAATTTAACGCCCATTTCTTCCAGAATGGCGCGGCGGCGGCGCACGATGTCTTTCTCCAGCTTGAATTCGGGGATGCCGAACGTCAGCAGCCCGCCGATTTCGTCGTAGCGGTCGAATACCACCGGCGTCACTCCGCTGCGCACCAGCACATCGGCACAGCCCAAGCCCGCCGGACCCGCACCGATGACCGCGACTTTTTTGCCGGTTTGGATCACCTCGCGCATATCCGGGCGCCAGCCCTGCTTGAACGCTTCATCGGAAATATATTTTTCGACCGCGCCGATCGTTACCGCGCCGAAGCCGCCCTGATTGAGCGTGCATGCGCCTTCGCACAGCCGGTCTTGCGGGCACACGCGGCCGCAAATTTCCGGCAGGCTATTGGTTTTATGCGACAGCTCCGCCGCCTCGAATAAATTGCCTTCCTCGATCAGCTTCAACCAATTGGGAATGTAGTTATGCACCGGGCACTTCCACTCGCAATATGGGTTGCCGCAGCCCAGGCAGCGCGCGGATTGTTCCGCGGCTTGCGCCGCCGCGAACGGGGCGTAAATTTCCTTGAATTCTTTGATTCGGATTTCAGGCGCGGTTTTATCGCCATC
>DAIAMA010000295.1 GCA_027438535.1 bacterium | reverse complement strand
ACGCCAAGGTGATCGAGAGTTACCGCCACCATCCCGATCATGTCGCCTTTGCCAACCAATTCTTTCGGCCTATCGCGCAGGATAGAATCAGCATCGATTTCGCGGCGGTCAAGCGCGCGCCGGCGCAGCACGCCCATTCAAGTACCGATGCCATCGCATCTCCCGTCTTCTCGCAGTGAGGCAAGCCAGCGCGGAGCGGCAAACTTCACTATAATTCGTCGTTCTCGGCCGGATTAAATTTCAAGGAGTAAGACATGCGGTTCCTCGAACGCATTTTCGAAAGCGCGCTGTGGAATGGCCGCTTTGTCGTGGTCGTCGCGGTGATCGCCAGCATGGCCGCGGCCACGGCGATTTTCTACATGGCCACGGTCGACGTGGTCTACCTCGTCAGCCACATGCTGAATTACGCCGACCCCGCGCTGGCGACCGAAGCGCGCAAAGCCATGCACGACCAAACCATCACGCACGTGGTGGAAGTGGTGGACGGCTACCTGCTCGCCACCTTCACGCTGATCTTTGCCTTGGGCATGTACGAGTTGTTCGTGAGCGACATCGACGAGGCGCGCGGCAGCAAGGCCTCCAGCCGCATTTTGGTGATTGAAAGCCTGGACGACTTGAAGTCGCGCTTGGCCAAGGTCATCCTGATGATCCTGATCGTCACCTTGTTCGAGGAGGCGCTGAAGATGAGCCTCGCCACCCCGCTGGAGCTACTGTATCTGGGTGGCGCCATCGCACTGATCGGCGTGGCCTTGTATTTCTCGCATAAATCCGAAGGGCGTGGTACGGAAGGCGAAGAAAAAGCGCGCTAGGCGCTTAGTGCAAGAATAAACGGTCGCGCGCCGCCTCGGTGACGATGCGTACCGCCGGATGGGTGATGCGGCGCTCGCCGGTAATGACGTAGAAAGCCTCGCGTACGGCATTGGTACGGCCCACTTCACGCACGCCGTACTGCGCTTCTACCTCGCCGGCGAGTACTGCCGGCGCCGGGAAAAAACCCCGGCCCGCTTGACCGAAGGCCTTCATCAGCGCCGCGTCGTCGAACTCGCCCACGACCCGCGGCGCCAATCGTTCGGCTTCCAGCCACTGTTCCAGGCGGAGGCGCGTGCTGGAGTCCTCACCCGGCATGAGCAAGGGCTGGGCATCGAGGCAGGCGGGAAACTTTTTGCATTTGCGCGCCAGTTCCGGCGCAGCGAAAAAAGCCACTTCGCTCTCCCCCAGCTTGTGATTGAATCCGCGAACCCGCACGCCGCTGGGCAGGGGGCGGTCCGCCACCACCATGTCGAGCCGGTGCACGGCCAGTTCCGCCAATAGACGATCCAGCTTGCCTTCGTGGCAGATCAAGCGCACCGGTTCCGTCAACTCGGTCGCCGGCGCCAGCAGCCGATAGGCGATATTTTTGGGTACCGCATCCGAAATGCCGACGCGGAATGGCAGGCTGGGTACGCCGTGCTGGCGCCTTAGACTCGCCTGCAAGGCATCGCTCAAGGCGAAGATTTCGTCTGCATAACCCAGCGCAAGCCGCCCCGCCTCGGTCAACCGCAGGCCGCGTCCGTCGGGCTGGAACAGCGGCGCACCCAGGGCGTCCTCCAGCAACTTGATCTGGGCGCTGACCGTCTGCGGTGTGAGATACAGGCGCTCGGCCGCGGCGGCGATGCTGCCGCTGCGCGCAACCGTCCAGAAATAATGCAGATGCTTGAGATTCATGTTCTATTCATCGGTTTTTACGAATTATAAACCATAAATATTCGACTTTTATTTCGCATTTCCGGCCCTACAATAGGTTTTGGCTTTGTCCGCCAATTGCGGCGGCGAGCGTATTGCCAATTTCAACGAGTTTGCCATGAAGCGCATCTATCTTTTTCTCGCCACCAACCTGGCCATCATGCTGGTGCTGTCCATCACCATGCGCTTGCTGGGTGTCGAGCCCTACCTGAATGAGCAA
>DAIAMA010000294.1 GCA_027438535.1 bacterium | reverse complement strand
AACAGTTCGGCCTGCTCTCGGGGGTTACGCAGTCGCTGGCGGGGCGTGTCGGCATGACCCGGTTGCTGCCCCTGGCTCTGGGTGAGCTGCCGGCCGAGGATGTCGAAAGCCTGGGGCTGGATGGCTTGATGCTGCGAGGGCTCTATCCCGCGCTGCATGCCCAGCCGATCATGCCGGAAGACTGGTTTGCCAGCTATGTGGCGACGTATGTCGAGCGCGATGTGCGTCAGGTGCTCAATGTGCAGGATTTGTCCGCCTTTCAGCGGTTTCTGCGTCTGTGCGCCGGGCGTACAGGTCAGTTGCTGAATCTGAGCGCGCTGGCGGGGGAGGCCGGCATTGCCCAGAGCACGGCGCGCGCCTGGATGTCGGTGCTGGAGGCAAGCGACCTGGTTTATCTGTTGCCGCCCTATCATCGCAATTTCGGCAAGCGCGTGGTCAAGTCGCCCAAGCTTTATCTTGTCGATGTGGGGCTGGCCTGCTGGCTGCTGGGCATACGCAGCGTCGAAGTGCTGAATCTGCACCCCTTGCGCGGCGCGCTGTTCGAAATGGGTGGTGGGCGAGTTTCTCAAGGCGCGCCTTAATGCCGGCCAGCCGCCTGACCTCTATTTCTGGCGCGATAATAATGGTCTGGAGGCGGATATTGTGTTCGAGACGGCAGGACGCTTGCAGAGCGTGGAGATCAAGTCCGGCCAGACGGTGACGCCGGATTACATCCGCGCGGGACAGAAAGCGGCCCGTTTTGCCGACGGCGAGGCCTTGCCGCCCTGGTTGATCTATGCGGGTAAAGAGAGCTATGAGCGCAGCGGCGTCCGAGTAATGGGCTGGCGGGCATTGGCAGCGCTGGGTCAGCCGGGTTGAGCGTGGCGGATTGGCTGAAGTTTCCATAAATACGCCATGCAGAGTGCGGCACCTGGTCAAATTAATAGGCACCGGATATAATAAGTAGGAATTACGATTTATTTTCCTACTTTTAATTTTAGGAGGTTGTTATGTCAACGGTACGGGTTCGCCCCAAGCATCAAATCACCTTACCGGTTTCCATTGTCAACCAGGCAGGCATTCATCAGGACGACCTTCTGGAGGCGGACTACGTCAATGGCGTAATTACCCTTGTTCCCAAGGCTAGGCAGGCACGTCATGGCGACATCATGGACTATGCCGGAATTGCGCGAGACGTGTATGGCAAAACAGCGGAAGAAGTCGACGTCGCCCTTTCCCAACTGCGTGACGAATGGGAAAGATAGTCGCCGCCCTTGCCCGGATGCACGGGCAGCGCGTGTATATCGACGCCAACTATTTTATTTATTTTCTTGCGCGGCATGAAATCTATTTCGAGGCTGCCGCATCGGTCATGCGGGCGTGTGACGCCGGCGAGATAATCGGCATGACCGGCGACGCCGTCATTGCCGAATTGCTGGTAAAACCTTACCGCAACGATGACACAGCCGCTATTGCCGGCGTCAAGCAATTGCTCGCCAGGGAACATTTCATCAAACGTCTGCCGCATGATTTTGCCACCTTCGATCTCGCCGCTGAAATCCGTGCCAAGCAAGGCGGCAAACTGATCGACGCCTTGCACTACGCTACCGCGCTCAAGGGCGGATGCCGTTTCTTTCTCTCCAATGACCACGGCTTCAAATCCACCGGGCGCATGGAAGTGGTCAGTATCGGTAGCCTTGTCGAGGAAGGGCCATGAGTTTTGCGCAAGTAAGCGTTGTAACTACCGCGATTAAGCTGACACCCTCACATGTTGCGTACTGGTCGCTTGTCCAACCTTGCCGGCTGGAAGCCGGCGCTACGCACCGCGCGGTATTCATCGTAGGGGCGAAATATATCTCGCCCGAATCCTCGCGCGGGCGAGGCATGCCTCGCCCCTACCGTAGCGCCGGCATCCTTGCCGGCAAATCGGCTTGGCTTAATCCGACGGAGTTTCATTGCCAGTCAGATCG
>DAIAMA010000293.1 GCA_027438535.1 bacterium | reverse complement strand
AACTGATCGACGACGTGCTGACCGGCGCCGCGGATGAAGTGGGCTTGCCCCCCGGACTGGCCTTGCTCGCGGTCGGCGGCTACGGCCGGCGCGAACTGTTCCCTTATTCCGACATCGATCTCCTGGTGCTGCTGGAAGGTGAGCCGGATGCGGCGCTGGCCACGCAACTCGAACGTTTCATCACTTATTTATGGGATATCGGCCTTGAAGTGGGGCATAGCGTGCGCACCATCGCCGAGTGCATGATTGAGGCACGCAAGGACATCACGGTCGAAACCAATCTGCTGGAAGCGCGCTTGATCAACGGCAATCCCCGGCTTTTCCGTGCCTTCCGGCAGGCGCTCCGGGAAGCGCTCGAGCCGCATCTTTTTCTCGAAGGCAAGCTCCTAGAACAACAGCAACGGCATCTGCGCTTTCACGACGTTGCCTACAATCTCGAGCCCAATCTCAAGGAAAATCCGGGCGGCCTGCGCGACTTGCAAAATATTCTGTGGATCAGCCGCGCGCTCGGGCTGGGCGTATCGTGGCTGGCGCTGGTTAAAGCGCGCGTATTGTCATCGCAAGAGGCGCGCGAAATTCGCCGCGCCGAGCGCCTGCTACGTGATCTGCGCATCCGCTTGCACTTCCTCGCGCGGCGGCGCGAGGATCGCTTGCTATTCGACTACCAGGCCGCACTCTCGCAAGATTTAGACGTGGCCCCGCGCGGTGCGCGCAGTGCAGCCGAGATTTTGATGCAACGCTATTATCGTGCCGCTAAACGCGTCGGCCTCATGAATAAAATTTTGCTGCTCGATCTCAAGAGCCGCGCCAATCCGCACGCGGAACCGGCGCAAAATCTCAACCCCCGTTTCGCGGTGCGCGGCGGCTTGCTGGAAATGCGCGACCCGGAAACGTTCGAGCGCGAGCCGAGTGCCATCCTTGAGGTGTTTTATTTGTTACAGCAGCAGACGCAAATCACCGATATGAGCGCCGATATGCTGCGGCGATTGGTGCGCGCGGTACCCCGAATCGATGCGCGATTCCGGCGCGATGCGCGCAACAAACAGCAATTCATGGCCATTTTACGCGCGCCGCGCGGTCTCACGCATGCGCTACGGCGCATGAATCAATACGGCGTGCTGGGATGCTACATTCCGGCCTTCGGCCGTATCGTCGGCCAGATGCAGCACGATTTATTTCATGTGTACACCGTGGATGAGCACATTCTGTTCGTGGTACGCAATTTACGCCGCTTCACGCTGGCCGAGTTCGCCCATGAATACCCGCTCTGCAGCCGCTTGATCAATAACTTCGAGCGGCCGGAAGTGCTCTATCTCGCGGGCCTGTTCCACGATATCGCCAAAGGCCGCGGCGGCGATCATTCCACCTTGGGCACGGTCGATGCGCGGAAATTCTGCCGCGCGCACGGCTTAAACGCGGAAGATACGGAATTGGTGACGTGGCTCGTGGCGCAGCATTTGATGATGTCGGCCACGGCACAGAAGCAGGATTTATCCAATCCGGAAATCATCGGGGCGTTCGCCGCCAAGGTTGGCGATATGCGGCATTTGACCGCACTGTATTTGCTTACCGTGGCGGATATTCGCGGCACCAGTCCCAAAGTCTGGAATGCCTGGAAAGGTAAGCTTTTAGAGGACTTATTCCGTGCCGCGCGGCGTCTGCTTACCGGTGGCGCGGTGCCTTTCGATCGACAAATGGAAATCCGCAAGGCGGAAGCGCTGAAGCTGCTGCGCCAGGAAGCCGTCCCCGAGGATGCTCACGCCGTCTTCTGGCGCACATTGGACGACGGCTATTTTTTACGCCATACCGTGCGCGAAATTGCCTGGCATACGCGGCACTTGTATAGCGTGATGCGCACCGGACGCCCTATCGTGCGCGCCCGCAGCGCACCCCATGGCGAAGGCATCCAAGTGATGATTTATACGCCGGATCAAGACGATTTGTTCGCGCGCA
>DAIAMA010000292.1 GCA_027438535.1 bacterium | reverse complement strand
AGGCGCCCGCGCCTTTGGCGTGCACCACGCGCTCGGGTACGCGTTCACGGTTGAAGTGCGCCATCTTTTCCATCAATTGATGATCTTGCATCAGCACCGGGCCGCGCGGACCGGCGGTGATGGAGTTCTGATTATGCGCGACCGGTACTCCTGCGGCGGTGGTTATGCGTTGGCGTTTATCGGTCATGGTCGTTACTCCTTATATGGCTGATTGATGAAATTACCCCGGTATTGCATCGGGCGTGTCGCCATTACAAAGCAAAGCACTTGATTGATCCAATGAATTGTTTAGAATGTTACGATTGATAAAATAGATCGATCACGATGACCCTACAGGAACTACGCTATTTAGTCGCGCTCGCCGACACCGGCCACTTCGGCCAAGCCGCCGAACGCTGCCACGTGAGCCAATCGACATTGTCCACCCAGATCAAAAAACTGGAGGCGTATCTGGGAATCACGGTATTCGACCGCGGTCTCAAGCGCATTCACCCCACGCCCATCGGCCGCGAGATCGTGGAAAGCGCGCGCCTTATCCTGCACGAAGCCGATCGTATTAGAGAGTTGGCCAAGTATGGCCAAGACCCGATGGCACTTACCCTGCACGTAGGCGTCATCCCGACCTTAGGGCCGTATTACCTGCCGCATGTATTGCCCACGGTGCATGCGATCTATCCTAAGTTGAAGTTATTGCTGCGCGAGGTGACCACCGCGCTGATGCTCGCGCAATTGCACGACGGCAAGCTGGCCGCCGGCCTGTTGGCGCTGCCCATCGAGGAGCAAGGCTTAAACGTGGTGCCGCTGTTTACCGAACCTTTCTTGGCCGCGTTGCCGGGCGCGCATCTGCTCGCCAAAAAAACTAAAGTCAGCATCGATGCCTTGAGCCGGGAAAATCTCTTACTGCTGGAAGAAGGCCACTGCCTGCGCGATCAAGCGTTGGCAGTTTGCGGCCTGGAAAGCCGCGCGAGCGAAGAAGTGCGCGCGACCAGTCTGGAAACGCTGCGCATGATGGTAGGCATGGGCGTGGGCGTCACCCTGCTACCGCACTTGGCCAGCGTTTTCAGCGCCAAGATTCCGCGCGACGGCGTCGCCATCCGGCCCCTGGCCGCGCCAGGTGCCGGCCGTACGATTGCCTTGGTTTGGCGCAAGCGCACGCCGTATTTTGAAACCCTAAGAAACATCGCCGATACGCTCTCCACCCATCTTCCGGCGGGCGTCATGGCTGTGGCCGAGCGCAAGAAAAAACGCTGAATCAGCGAGCCTTCACCAGCGCCGGCCAAACGGCGCGCGGCCGCGAAAATATTGGAGCGCGAGAAATCCGCCCAACATGCCGCCGAGGTGCGCGAAATGCGCGACACCGGCTTGCGACCCGGTTACCCCCAGCAACAACTCCAAACCGCCGTACAGCACGGCAAACAACTTGGCCGGCATCGGAATCGGCGGGAACAGCGGCATGACGGTGCGATTGGGAAAGACCATGGCGTAGCCCAGCAACAGTCCGAACACGCCGCCCGAAGCGCCTATTACCGGGCCGCCATACGCACCGAATGCGGCGCCAACGAGCAATTGCGCCAAGCCGCCGGTGAACACGCTGGCGAAGTAAGCGATCGCCAGCCGTTTGCCGCCCCACACGCGCTCTAGATCGGCGCCGAACATCCACAGCCCGAACATATTGAACGCCAGATGCGTCAAGCCGTCATGCAAAAAACTATAAGTGATCAACTGCCACGGCGCGCTCCAGGGCAGCCCGGCCAATCCCCCTCCCGGCCATAGCGCGAACCATTGCAGCATGGCGCCGCCCATCGACATTTCCAGCAAGTAGGCCAGAATATTGACGATGATTAGCGCTTGCGTGAACGGGGGCAGCATCGAATCGTGCCTTCCTGGCTAAAATAATTTTTGCTTATCGGCAATGGCATCGCGTGCCTAATTGACCACCTCAGTACGCGGATGTTCCCGGCTCAAGGTTTACTTACTCTCGCT
>DAIAMA010000291.1 GCA_027438535.1 bacterium | reverse complement strand
ATATTGAGCGCCAGGCGCTCGCGGCTCACTTCAATCGGCACGTCGAACAAAAAAGTGAGATCCGGCTGTAAGCTGCCTTGCACCCAATTTTCGAGCATTTTCAAACGTTCCGCAGCGATGCCCCGGCCACCGCCCTGATAGGCGTAAGTGGCATCGGTAAAACGGTCTGAAATAATCCATATCCCCTTCTCCAAGGCCGGTACGATGACTTTGTCGATATGCTCGCGGCGCGAGGCGAACATGATCAAGGTCTCAGTCTCCACATGCATCGCTTGCGACAGCACCAGATCGCGCAGCATTTCGCCAAGCGGCGTGCCTCCCGGCTCGCGCGTGACAACGACTTGCTTGCCGGTTGCACGCAAATATTCGGCGATGAACGCGAGGTGCGTGCTCTTGCCAGCACCGTCTATGCCTTCCAAGGTAATGAATTTGCCGTGTGTCATGTGCGTGGCTAGTTTCTATTTCTTTGGTAACGATTCACCGCTTGATTGTGCTGCGCGAGCGAATTAGAGAATTGATGCGTCCCGTCGCCGCGCGCCACGAAATACAGTGCCTGGGTCGGCGCGGGATGCAGCGCCGCACGTATCGCCTCCAATCCCGGCATCGCGATCGGCGTCGGCGGCAGCCCGGTGCGCGTATAGGTATTGTAAGGCGTGTCGGCCAGCAAGTCGCGCTTATGCAAATTACCGTCGTATCGGTCACCCAGCCCATAGATCACGGTCGGATCGGTTTGCAGCATCATCCTCATGCGCAGCCGGTTGACGAATACCCCCGCGATTAAAGGCCGCTCCTCGGCGCGGCCGGTTTCTTTCTCCACGATCGAGGCCATGGTCAGCGCTTCCTCCATGGAAGCATAAGGTAAATTCGGCGCGCGTTCGCGCCAGGCGTTTTCCAGCTGTGTCTGCATCAATTTATGGGCACGGGCGAGCACGGTGAGGTCGCTCATGCCGCTGCTGAAAAAATAAGTGTCGGGGAAGAATTGCCCTTCGGGATATTGCCCTGGCCAACCCAGCCTGGCCATGATCTCGGCATCGCTTAGGTTTTTAGTATCGTGCCGTAAGCCGGGCGCATCATCCAAGGCTTGACGCAATTGTTTGAAATTCCAGCCTTCGATGAATTTGACTTCGCTTTGGCTGACATCGCCCTTGGTCAACTTCTGTAACAAGGCCCACGGCGTGAGCGCGCCTTCCAAGGCGTAGTTGCCCGCTTTGAGCGCCGAGCCCTTGCCGGAAATACGCGCAACCAAGGTAAATATCCCAGGCTGCTGAATCAATCCAGCTTGCGCGAGCTGGTGCGCAACGCCCTTCATCGTGGTACCGGACTTGACATTGAATTCGAATGGCGTGGCCGGTAGCGGTGCTGGGGTCAGCATGTAATACGCCATCCAGCCACCACCGGCCAATGCCGCGATAAATAATAGCCGGAGCATGCGTTTAATCAGTTTCGTTCTCCAATAAGCGTTGCATGCGTTTCGCGGTATGCCCGAGCGCGATCGGCTGGGCATCAATCTGCCGCACCGGCCACACGCCGATCACGCTGTTACAGACAAAAATCTCGTCCGCCGCCAATAATAGCGGTAACGAAAAGCGCGCGATTTCTGCCTTTAGATCGAGCCGCGCCGCATATTTCAATATCCGCTCGCGCTGCAAGCCGGCGACGCCGCAAGCCGATAAATCCGGCGTGATAAGCGTATTTCCCTGGCGCATGAATAAATTGGACATGGTACCTTCCACCACGCAGTCTTCCGCATCGAGCAACAGCCCTTCCGGCGTATCCGGGTCCTGCCATTCCATGCGCGCCAGCACGTTTTCCAAGCGATTGAGATGCTTGATCCCGGCAAGCCGCGGCTGATGGCATAAGCGTATTTCGCATACATGCAGCTTGATGCCTTCGCGCCAAAAATGGCTAGGGTAATCCGGCGCGGGAGAAGCCACTACCATGCGCGTGGGAGAAAGGGATTTTGGCACGCCATAACCACGTCCGCCCGCGCCGCGCGA
>DAIAMA010000290.1 GCA_027438535.1 bacterium | reverse complement strand
GTACATGGTGAAGACGCTGCCCGGTTTGCTGCGGCGTTTGCAAGAAGGCATGACGTATGCGGAAATTGCGCAAGAAGCCCGCGATCAATTCATGAGCCAACTGGTGCATTGCCACGCCGCGGCGGTGAAAGCGGGATTCCATCCGGCCACCGAAGCGACACCCTTGCCAGACGAGGCCTGGGCGATGGCGGCGCAGGCGAGCAATCATCAGGAGCATGCCAGTGAATCGGCGGTGGTATTGCCCTTCGTGCGTCCGGAAAGCGCGAAAGATAAAGGCGAAGTGAGGCTGGAGATTCTCCGGCCGGCGGCGCATGAGAGCAAGCTGGAAGTAGAAGAGATCACCATCGGCAGCATCGGCTGGATGGAGCAGGAAGAACTCGATGCCCAATCCGACGCGCTATTGCCGCTGGATAGGCCCGAAGTTGACGTGGTGGAGGAATCGGCGGCAAGGAATCTGGTTGCCGAACTCAAGCCCGGCACATGGGTCGAGTTCCGTCATGCGGGTGAAGAAACGATGCAAGCCAAACTGAAATGGATCAGTCCGATGAAGAGCGCCTATCTCTTCACCGACCGGCAGGGCAAACGCGCCGCGACGATGCCGCAGGATAAATTGGAAGCGGCATTCCGTATCGGCAGTGCGCGCATTATCGACGATTTGCCGCTACTCGATCGCGCGGTGGATAACGTAATCGAGGTGTTGAAGCAAGCCGCGGCGTAGTCCAGAATGCGGGATTTTTGACGACCGGCGCGAAAATTCATCACCCCTGCGCTTCTTTCAGCCAGCGCAGATAGTGCAGGCCATAGCGATAGCCAAGCTGCACGCCCACCGAATAATCGTCGCTTGCCTCCAATTGCGCTGCTGGCGGCGCCAGTTGCGCTACGCGGTAAGCATTTCCCCGAAGATAACCGTGCGCCATATCGCGGCTCCAGCCGGTGCGGCGCGCCAGGCGATATGCCGCGAGGTGAATAATCTCTGCCATAAAACCTCCTAGTTCACTTATTCTCAGTACTAAGCAAACTACAGGCCAGCTTTTGCATTGCCGGATAGGGGGAGGGAAAATACCCTGTGCGTGTGTCTTACGGGATGGCTTCGTACCGGACTTCGGCGATATCCAGCGCTTGCTCGCCGCCCGGTGTGCGCACGATGATGCTGTCGCCGGCTTGCTTGCCGAGCAGCGCTTTTGCCAGCGGCGACATCCAGCTTATCTGTCCGCGTGCGGCGTCGATTTCATCCACGCCGACGATACGATACGTATGCGCGTTTCCCGCTGCGTCGTTGACAACCACGGTGGCGCCGAAATAGATTTTTGCTTGGGGCTGCTGCGTGGGGTCGATTACTTGCGCGTAGCCCAGGCGTTTGGTGAGAAAGCGGATACGCTTGTCGATCTCGCGCAGGCGTTTCTTGCCATAGAGATAATCGGCATTTTCCGAACGATCGCCCAGGGCTGCCGCCCAGGAGACGATTTTGACGGTTTCCGGACGCTGCACATCGAAGAGTGTTTTCAGTTCGGCCTGCAGGCGCGCATAGCCGCCGGGCGTGATGTAATTCTTGGTGCCTTTCGGCACATCGGCTTCGGCCTCGACGTCATCATCGAAGTCGTCGTCGGATTCCTTGGTGAAGGCTTTACTCATAAGCGGGAGTGCCGGGCGGGCGAGTGTATTGTCGATGCGGCGAAAACAAACCGTTTTCGCGCACTTACTAAGCGCGGGTGCTTGCCCTGGCTAAATCCATGATGCCTATGCGGCCGCCTTCCCCTTGGATGCTGGCTATGCCGTACGCAAGACTTTGTATAATTTCTACCACGTCCTGAATCATTTCAATCTATTCGGTGGCGGATATGGCAGCCAGGCGGAGCATATGCTCGATCGATTACTTGCGGAAATGCGCGCTTAATATGAAAAATGTATAATATTAAGCATATTCAATTAAACTGCTTAAGCTTCAATTACATTATTACTTTATAATCAATAACATTGTATTAATAATAAAACTAGAATATTAAA
>DAIAMA010000028.1 GCA_027438535.1 bacterium | reverse complement strand
TATCTATCTATTAGACTATTAACGTTTAATTATTCATTGCAGCCGGAAGCGCGGCCTAGCCCACCAGCACGATTAGCACACGCGCCGGGCCATGCGCGCCCAGAGTCACGGTCTGTTCGATATCCGCCGTGCGCGAAGGACCGGAAATAAAATTTACCGCGCGCGGTAACGCACCGCGCTCCTGCCGCAATAATGCCCATGCCGATTCCATGGTAGCCACGATGCGCTCGCACGCCACTACCGCGACATGCGTTTCGGGCAAGAGACTGGTGGCCGCGGGAGTATCGCGGCCAGAGCACAGCATCAGCGTACCGGTTTCGGCAATCGCGCAAAATGCGCCAGTAATGCCAGTTTCGTCTTCCGGTTCCGGCGGCCGCGCGGCGACCGTGATGCGCGCATGGATCCAATCCAGATCGAGAAACTCGGGCCAGCACAAGACTGCACGATTCAAGTTTTGACTCTCCAGATAGCGCGCCACTGCATGCGGCACCTCGCCGCGCGAACCCACATGCACCACGGTGCTCGCCAAGCGTTGCGCGCGTTCAACAAACTGCGCGGTGAGATCGGCGTAGGGGGCGGGCTGCGGACCGCATTGCCGCGCACCGATCACCGCCGCCGTATCCACGCTGCCGCCGCTAGAAGCTTGGCGAATGCGCGCCAACATCGTATCGCGCGCACTCATGGTATTTTTCTCGCGCGATACAAAGCGCGAAAAGTCGAGCCGGCCGGCGCGGGGAAATCCCGGCCATCGGTCCAGCCGCCCGCGCCGGGCAGCCAGCGCAAGCGCCGCTTCGCGCCACCCAGGCCATGCAATACGCGGCTCGCAAGCGATGTCGCGCGCGCATACCAGCGCGGGCGTAATGCCAGCCACACCCAGAGCCGCAAGCTCAGCCGCTCCAGCCGCGGCCGCAGGTCTTGCTCGCTTTGCCGGTGGCGCAATTCGCGCAACAGGTCGGGAAGAGGAATACTCACCGGGCAGACTTCGGCGCAAGCGCCGCATAAGGTAGACGCATTCGGCAGCGGCAAGGTATCGGCCAATCCCGCGAACAGCGGCGTCAACACCGAACCCATTGGGCCGGGATACACCCAGCCATACGCATGCCCGCCCACATTCTGATAGACCGGGCAGTGATTCATGCATGCGCCGCAGCGAATGCAGCGCAGCATGGATTGCAATGGCGTGCCGAGCAGCGCGCTGCGGCCATTGTCGAGCAGAATGATATGAAACTGTTCCGGTCCGTCGCTTTCGTCCGAGTTTTTCACGCCGGTGAGCACCGAGACATAGTTGGTGATGTCTTGCCCGGTGGCGGAGCGCGGCAAAATCCGCACCAGCGTAGTGGCATCTTCCAAGGTCGGCACGACTTTCTCGATGCCGGTGATGGCCACATGCACGCGCGGCAGCGTGGTCGCCATGCGGCCGTTGCCCTCGTTGGTGACGAGCAATACCGAGCCGGTTTCCGCAATCAGAAAATTACCGCCCGAGATCCCCATATCGGCCGAGACGAAATGCGGCCGGAGTATATCGCGCGCCTCGCGGCACAATTCGGCGATCCCGGTCTTGCGCGGAAGCGCGTGTTTCTGCGCGAACAAATCGGACACCTCATCCTTGGTCTTGTGCAGCACCGGCGCCACGATGTGCGAGGGTGCCTCATGCGCGAGTTGCAGAATATATTCGCCCAAATCGGTTTCCACCACTTGCACCCCTGCGGCTTCCAGCGCATCGTTGAGCGCGCATTCCTCGCTCACCATGGATTTGGATTTGACCACTTTTTTCACGTGCGCTGCACGTGCGATTTCGATCACGATGCGGTTCGCGTCCGCCGCGGTTTCGGCCCAATGCACGACCGCGCCGCGGCGCGTGGCTTCCTGCTCGAAGCGCTCCAGCCACGCATCCAAGTTGGCCAATACGTTCTCGCGGATCTCCGTGGCACGGCGTTTGACCGCCGCGAAATCATCCAGGCCCGCGATGGCCTCGGCACGCGCTTGCACAAAACGCACTTGGATCTTACCCAGCGCACTCTGCAAGCGTGCATTGCGTAAACTCTGCTGCGCTTTACGTTTGAAGTTCAGCGCGGCTACTCGCATGGCACCTTGCCTTGCTCGCCGGCCAGCACTTCCGCGATATGCAGCACGCGCGTGGCCGCATCGCCGATGCGCCGCAGCCGGCCCTCGATATTCAGCAGGCAACCGAGATCGCCCGCGACCACCGCATTCGCGCCGCTCGCATGAATGCGGCGGCACTTGTTATCGGCCATTTGCGTGGAAACGGCGCCGAATTTCACGGCAAACGTGCCACCGAACCCACAGCAGGTTTCGCATTGCTCCATTTCTTTGAGTTCGACGTCCGGCAATCGCGCGAGCAACGCGCGCGGCTGCTGTTTGACGCCCAGCTCGCGTAGCCCGGAACAGGAATCGTGGTAGCTCAGACGGCCGCGGTAATACCCCGGCAGCGTTTGGATCTTGGCGATATTGACCAGGAAATCGGTCAGCTCGTACGTGCGCGCAGCCAAAGCGCGCACGCGGCGCGCCGGTTCCGAGTCATCCGGAAATAAGCGCGGGTAATGGACGCGGATCATGCCGGCGCAAGAACCGGAGGGCACCACCACGTAATCGCAATCGGCGAATTCAAGCGCGAGCTTGATCGCCAATTCACGTGCCGCCGCATTGTCCCCCGCGTTATAGCCTGGCTGGCCGCAACAAGTCTGGGTCGCGGGAACGGCGACCTCGCACCCTGCCTGCTCCAATAATTTCAGCGCCGCGAAACCGATAGCGGGCCGCATTAAATCGACAAGGCAAGTAACGAAGAGTCCGGTGCGCATAAGGCGATAAAGTAATCTCGGTATTATGTTCTGTGAATACTATTCGAAACGGCAAAAATCCTTCACCACGGAGTACGCGGAGGACACGGAGTAAAACCAAGAGCAAAAAGCGATAAGCGCGAAGGACGCAAAGGTACGCGAAGTAAACCCGCTCTTGATTTTCCTTTGCGCACCCTTGCGTCCTTCGCGGTGAAATGCTTCAGCTTTACTCCGTGTCCTCCGCGTACTCCGTGGCGATAGCGCTTTTAATGCAAAACGGCATTCAGTTTACGCCGTGCTTGCGCTCCTGAAAATATGGAATACAATTTCGCAATATGAAAACCACGAAAACTGCCCCGCCGGACCAGGACAATCGCTCCTCCATCCAAGTCATCGACCGCATGATGAGCCTGCTCGATGTCCTTGCCTACCATATACAGCCCATCAGTCTGAAGCAATTGGCACAAATCACCAACTTGCATCCGTCCAGCGCGCACCGCATCCTGAATGTCATGGTGGGCAAGGGTCCGGTGGACAAGATCGAGGGCGGCAATTATCGCTTGGGCCTGAAGCTGCTGGAACTGGGCAATCTGGTGCGCGCGCGCCTGGATATTCGGCGCGAAGCCCTGCCCTTTATGCAAGCCTTGCATCACGAAATCGGTGAAACGGTCAATCTCAGTCTGCGCCACGGCGACGAAGTGGTGTATGTGGAACGCACCGTGGGTGCGCAAGCCATGATGCGCGTGGTGCAACTGGTCGGCGCGCGCGCGCCGCTGCATATCACGGCGGTGGGCAAGATTTTCCTCGCCGATGCGGGCGATGCCCAAGCCCTGGAGTACGCCCAGCGCACCGGTTTGCCGGCGTACACCGAGCATACGATTACGCACGCTAAGGCGCTGTGCGACGAGCTAGCCAAAATTCGCAAGACCGGTTACGCCTTCGATCACGAAGAAGCGGAGAAAGGCGTCGCCTGCATCGGCGCCGGCATTCGCGATGCCGAAGGCCGGCTGATAGCCGGGCTGTCGATCTCGGCGCCGGTGGACCGCCATGATAAAAGCTGGCCGAAGCAGGTGAAGGAAACAGCCGATGCGATTTCGCGCGCGCTGGGCTATCGGCACGCTTAAACATTCCATGAAAAGCACGTCTTCGACAGCCGCGGAAACCTCAATCGGCGCGCAGGGCGGCGATGCAAGTCTCGATCGCGCGCGCCAGATTTTCCGCGAAACGGCTATCGCGCGGCACGATGAAACTGGGATCGACATTGCGCTTAAACGGCGGCAGTTTGGACGAGGAGAGCAGGATCGCCTGCATGTCCTGATTGCCGCGCGCGCTCATGCGCACCGCCGCCACCAGCGCCAAACCATTCAATACTTTCACTTCGAGCCCGGTAACCAGCAGGTGATATTTTTGCTGTAACAGGAGTTCCAGCGCCTGGTAGCCGTTATCCATGATCGTCACATGCACCGGGTAGCGCTTCATGATTTCGGTACAGAGCTTGATATTGACCTTGGAAGTTTCCACGATCAAGGCGCTATAGCGATCGCCTAGCAGCAAGGCGCGCAGCGCGCTCAGTTCGTCCTCGATATCGTTGAAGTGTTCGGCCCCCGCCTGCGCTTCATCGCGGGCTTTGCGCATCAAACCAATATGCGCGGCACAACGATTCAACGCGCCGCGATCCGGATTCGCCGCGTTATTCGAGAGCAAATTGAAATGCGCTTCAAGCTGGTGGCAAATCTTCGAGATGATCGGCAAACCATAAGTGCCGGCACTGCCTTTGATGAAATGCATCTTGCGATACACCCGCTCGAACACCTCGGCAAAGTGTTCGGTGCGTTCCAGCGCTAGCAAGTCTGATTCAATTCCGCTGAGTTTTTCGTCCAGTTCGGCAAGATAATGCTCGCGCATCCGGCGCAGGAGTGCCCGCATATCGGGAATCGATATGGCGGGGGAATCGGTCATCGCTAATACGTCCTCAAGGGGTATCGCGGTTATTATCGGCCAGGTGCATGAAAAATGAAGGGGCACTTTCCCCAAAAGCACAACAGCCTATCCGTATAAGGGATAGGCTGCCGTTTTCCTGCAAGGGAAGACGCGCTTACTAGAATTTATTTTCCTCTACCTGACCGCCCGCCGCCCGCACCAGCGCCTTGCGGATGGCCTCCGGCGAACTCATGATGTTCATGAAACTATGCGAGCCCATCATGGACAACTCCGGGAAGTCGATTGCGATCCGGAAGCGCGCGTAGAGCGCGTAAGTCTTATTGCCCGACACCAGAATTTCATACGGCAAATGCGCGGATGACCTTAGGCTTTTGAAGTCGATCTCGCTCATGATGTACTTATCGTCCATGTTTTTATCGGCATCGGTTTTCGCCTTCATCGCCACGCCGAACACCGTTTCCTGCTTACCGGGGATATCGATGCGATATACCTTGGTCACGCCCGCCGTGCCCGCCGCCAGATTGGCTTCCACCGCCTTCACCGCGTCTTCGTAGGTCTTATGCTCCGCCAGCAAGCTCGGCTCATTGAAATACTCCATGCCGAACATATAGTGATATTTGCGCAACTGGGCGGCAGTCAGGCCTTTTGCGCCGAACTCTTCGATGCGCCCCAGCGCCTTTTCCAAGCTCGCGGCCACGTCCTTGAGATCGCCCGCCATGCGGTAGGCATTGGCCATATATACCGGATTGGTGTAGGCCACTTGCACCTCATTGCCCACCTTGGTGATCGACACCCGCTGCATCGCGCCAAACCCGCCGTGCTCGGACTTGGCGGCATTGGCCTTCAATGCATCGTTGGTCACCACGATAATCGTCGTATCGGGGTAGGGAGAATAGCTACCGGCGATCGTAAAGCCATGCGCCGTCAATGCCGCCTTGGCCGCTTCGGCTTTTTCCGCCACCGTGCCCGGTCCTTTCGAGGCCAGCACAAAGGGCTTCAACAACGCACCGTCCGCGAACGCGGCCCCGGCCAGTAAACTCATGGCGCAAATCACAAACAATGTTTTAAGCAGTTTCATAAACGCCTCCATTCATCCCGCATTTTTTTGGAAAAAGAAAAAGGGCTGAAACCGTATGGTCCCAGCCCTTGGATACTGCGTTAACTAAAGCAATGCCTCTCGCTTAGAACTTCATGCCGTAAGCAACGCCCAGAGAGTCTTGGTACATTTTTAAGTTAGTATTGCCGCCGCCGAAACCTGAGGGTATCGAATTGCTACCGCTGACCGTATTATCGAATGCATGCATATAGGCAACCGTTACCTCGGACTTATTAGCCAGCGTCCAAGTCGCACCCAACGTCATATGATCATTGTTAACCGCGGGAGCCAACATGTTAAACAAGGTTTGGGACTCAGGAATGGGCTGTTTGCCATAGCTATAGCCGGCGCGCAGCGTCAGGTTCTGGCTTTGCTGATAGCTCACACCAAGCTTATACACGGTCATGTCGTTCCAACCGAATCCTGCGCCATTGTTCGTGCCCAATTTGCACGCACCTGCGAACAAGCAATTAACCGAATCGCCAACAGACGCAACCTTGCTATATTGAATTTGCTTGACGTCACCGGAAACTGTCCATGCCGGCGCGACTTTCCAGGAAAAGCCAGCGCCATAGTTTTCCGGAATATCAAATCCACCCTGCTCTGCAAACAACCCTTTGTACTTATCGAATTTACCCATACTGGTCTTGGACTGATAAGTCAGACCAAAAGAAAGATCCGGTGTAACCTGGCCTATCCAGCCCACCTTCACGCCCCAACCGGTAGAAGAGTCATAACCCCTATCGGTTACGTTACCTGGACTCGAGCTATAAGTTGAATTATCAAAATTCTGAAGTCCGGTTGCCTTGAAACGCTGATAAGCGAAATTCACGGATATACCAACAGAATTACTTTGATTAAGCTTCATGGCAAACGTGGGTGCAATGAACAGTTGGCTAAGATCAATACCTGGATTAGTCGTACCAAATAATGGAAACGGCTTCGTATAGCTGGTGTTCATCCCGCCATTACCATAAACCGAAACGCCAACAGACATATCTTGGCTCAGCATTTTGTTGTAGCCAAACTCGGGGATTAGGAAATTTTTCTTGTCGCTCGCATCGTAGGTGCCATTATTAGCTGGGTTACCATTTCCACGAAGTTCGCCTGTACGAATCGGCCTGAACCAATCCAAACCCACATCCAGACGATCTCCTTGCAATACCATGCCTGCCGGGTTGTTAGCAGCAGCCAAAGTATCTTGCGGCTGCGCAATCGAAGTGCCCGCCATACCTTTGGCCTTTATGCCATAACCATCGGAGAAATATCCATCGGTAGCCCATACTGAACTGGAAATAGTAGCCAAGCCGACAACCGCCAGGGCGCTAGTAAGTTTATTGATTCGCATCGGTGAACTCCTCTTTTATCTTTAACGTTTTAACTTGGGGTGGGGGTAAAGCTATTTCTAGTTTAGTTGCAATATCTTTGTGGTAGAGATAATACATGAGCCGACGATAGCCAGGCAAATACCTTAGTCCAAACAGACTATTCTTCGACAATTTTGTTGCAAAATTACAACAATGCTTGCATATGACCGCACCGCGGCGATTATCCCCTCGCTACGTATTTAAAAAAGAGAGGCAGGAACGATTAAACCGCGCGCGGTTTACCGCGCGGCCCGAAACCGTATACGGCCAGTCCTACCGCCACCATGGCCCACACAATCACCGCGCCTGCCGGCAGATCCCACAGCGCGGAAGCCAGCAAGCCCAAGGCATAGGCGGCGATGCCGTTCAAGTAGGCAAAGCGCAAACGTTGCTTTTCCGTGTAGTGCCGCGTCGCCATCGCCGGCACGATGAGGCTGGTGAACACCAGATAAATACCCACCAATTGCACCGAGGCGGTGACCGCGAACGCGAACAGGATATAAAACCCCGCCCCGCCCAAACGCTGCCGCAGGGTAAACCACAGCAGGGTCACCGCTAGGCTAACCAATCCTGCCAAGGGCAACTGCTGATACGTCACCCATAGGATTTGTCCGACCAGCATATCTTTTAAGTGCTCGCCGCCATGCGGATTGTGCGCAAGCAAGATAATGCTGCCGGTGGCCGCCAGCACGAACAAGACGCCGATCAGCGCTTCCTGCACTTCCGGCCAGCGCTTCTCGGAATAGGTCAGCCACAGCGCGCCCACCAATGCCGCGCTCACCGCGGAAAGCTGCACGCCGAAGCCCTGCGAATCGAATCCCATCAGATCGGCGCCGATCACGCCGAGGCCGGCGATTTGCGCGATCGCCAGATCGATGAAGACGATGCCGCGCGCCAGCACTTGCATCCCCAAGGGCACATGGCTCGCCAGCACCAGCAAACCCGCCAGGAAGGCGGGAATAAGAATGGACAACTCCAAGCTGGCGAGATTCATTTCAACGCTCCGAGCAGCCGCTGCACGGTTTCGTCGAATAGACCGAACAAATCCTTGCTCTGCGCATCGGCGCCGACCGTGAACGGCAACACGACAACGGGAATTTTAGCCCGCTCGGCCAGCCATTCCGAGGCACGGCCGTCATTGTAGGCGGCACGAATAATCATTTTCGCCGGCTGCCGTTGCAGCTGCGCCAGCACCTTTGCCAGATGGGTGCTGGTCGGCTCTACGCCGGGTTTGGGCTCGAGCGTGGCGACCTCGCGCAAGCCCAGCCAATCCTCCAGGTAGGGAAAACCTTTATGCTGCACCACGACGGATACGCCCCTGAGCGGCGCCGCCAAGGTTTCCCAATGCTGGATCGCCGACGTCCAGCGCGCGCTAAAGGCTTGGTGGCGTGCCGCATAGAATGCCGCGTTCGCCGGGTCGATCTCGGCCAGGCGCCGCGCGAGCGCGTCGGCCACCAGCGCAATATTGCGCGGGTCGGTTTGAATATGCGGATTGCCGCCGGGATGCACATCGCCGTCGGCGCGATCTAGGCGCGTCGGCACTTCCAGCTTGTGCACATAATTCGCCGCCTCGAAATAGCCCGGCTTGCCGGGCTGGATATTGGCGTTGCCGTATTGGCGCAGCAAAATCGGCAGCCAGCCGATTTCCAGCTCCGATCCCGTGCATACCAGCATATCGGCGTTGCGGGCGCGCGCGATCAGGCTTGGCCGCGCCTGGATTTGATGCGGGTCCTGCAAGGCATTGGTCGCGGTATAGACCGACACTTTCTCTCCGCCCAGCACTTGCGTCAGCGCACCCCACTCCGGCTCGCACGCCAAGACATTGATCGCCGCGCGTGCCGGCAGCGTGGCGCCGAGCAACAGCAGCACGCTCATTACTTTCATCAGCATTTTCATTTTCGGCTCCTAGAATGTGTGGGCGCCGTGCGCGCCCAAGCTCATTTGATATTGTAAGAACACTTGATTGTCGGTCGCCCCCTGGCGCGATTTATCCTGTGCGAATTGGAGCCGGATGCGGCTGAATTCGCTCGGGGTGTAATCGAACATCAAGCTGTTTTTCGATGGGCTAAACGACGGGCGCGCCAAATTAACGTTGTTCAAGCCGTAATCGACGCTACCGCTGTCCAGCTGATCGCGGCGCAAGCCTACGCGCCAGTACGGCCTGAATTGATACACGCCTTGCAGATACCAGCCCGATTGGCTCGACCCATACGCGCTCGTCACCGGGCTGGCGGTGTCATAGGTCAACTCGCCGTCTTCTTTGCGCCGGAAATACTCGCCTTGCAGCTTGAAGTTGGTGTACACCGGGTTGCCGTGCGGCGCCCACTTCCACACGAAGTCGCCGATCCAAAGCTTGCTAGCCCCGGTGAATGCATTGGTGACGCCGGTGCCCGCAAGGTTGGTATCGGTATATTGGCGATCGCGGGGCGAAGCATGCAGGTAGGAGACGCCGGCGCGCCAACTGCTGCTATCGCCCACATCGCCGCCGATGTGCCCGAAGAGGGCGGCAGCACCCGCGCCGTTTTTATTCAGATCGGTTCCCGGAAAATTCTTGCCGCGGCCAACTTCCGCGCCCAATTCGATGGCGGTTTCGGTCGGCGTCAACCATTTCACTTGCACCCCGTCCTGATTCATCTGCCCGCCCAAAAACGCTTGATAGGCGAGCGGGCTGTCGACGAAATCCCAAGTATGGGCATGCTGCTCGTTGAGATAGCCGATGCCGGAAAAGAAACGGCCGGCCTTGATCGTAACGCCTTTCGCCAGACTCAAGGTTTGGATAAAAGCTTCTTCCACCGAAGTGGTGTTATCCGGCGCCATCGAAAAATTCAAGCCGCCATAGAAGTAAGGGTCGACGTTCGCATACACGCCCAACTCCGATTCCGCGAGACTGAAACCGCGCTTGCCCGGGCCAATATCGCCGCCCGGAATGAAGCCAGTAATGCGGTATTTGGAGGGATCTTGCGACAGATTGGAATAAATCCCCGACAGAATCAGCGACAGATCCGGGTTGAAGGCATTGCTGCCGGATGCTGCCGCGGGCTGCGGCGCGGCGGCAATTTGCTTGGCTTTTTCGTCGGCTTGGGTTGCCGTGGATTGCGCCGCTTTCGCGGTGTCTTCCGCCTGCTGCAGACGCGCTTCCAGCGCTTCGATGCGCGCTTCGTAAGTTTGTTTCAGTTGCTGAATTTCGACGTGGATTTTTTCCAAATCCGCATCGCTCGCCGCCATCGCCGTGCTAGCCAGCAGTAACGGCAAGGCGCCGCACGCGCCCAAGATGTAACGCTGCATGATTCACCTCGCATAAGCCGAAAAAAAAG
>DAIAMA010000289.1 GCA_027438535.1 bacterium | reverse complement strand
CGAAAAGGGTGGGTGCACACCACCCCCAACCGCACGCGCCATTATGCTCAAGCAGACCGGGGATGCCGATTTTATGAAACAAATAAATGGAAAGGTATGGTACAGCCACGATTAAACCTGCCGGTGAATCGAGATAACCTGGCCACACAAGTCCAGGCAAAGATAGCAAAAGAAGAGTTGCAATGATTGCGGCGAAAAACTTGAGAGTTCGTGGCTGGAACATTACCTTGGCCTAACGAATGAAATGGACTCTCCCACCCCGAACGGCATCAGATGTGCCAGATTGAAGGTGTGTAAACCGATCAATCGAATGGAGAGGAGAGTCCGTCATGAATATTACTACCGTTGGATTTGACTTGGCCAAGAACGTGTTTAGTTTGCACGGCGTGGATGCGAATGGCAAGGCGGTGCTGAGGAAAAGCGTCAGCCGCGGCAAGCTCCTGGAATGTTTTTCCCAACTCCCACGCTGCGTGGTCGGCATGGAAGCCTGTACCGGCGCGCACCACTGGGCGCGCCAACTCATTACCCTAGGCTTTGACGCCCGCATCATCGCCCCGCGCTTCGTCATCCCCTACCGCAAGAGCGGCAAGAACGACGGCAATGATGCTGAAGCTATTTGCGAAGCCGTGTCTCGCCCCGCCATGCGCTTTGTCCCGATCAAATCGGCTGAACAGCAAGCGGTGTTGAGCCTGCATCGCATCCGCCAAGGCTTGGTGGCCGAGCGCACGGCGCAGATCAACCAGATACGTGGCCTGTTTGCTGAATTCGGACTGATCATGCCCAAGGGCCGCTATCCCGCCCAACACCACATCCCCGACATCCTGGAAGACGCCACGAATGGCCTGCCTGCACTCGCGCGGCGCCTGTTGGCCGACGTGTGGGCGCGCATCCAACAACTCAACCAGCAAATCTTCGCCTACGACCGCGAGATCGAACAGCTGGCCAAACACAGCGCGCAGGCGCAACGCCTGATGACCATTCCCGGCATCGGCGCGATCACCGCCACGGCGATCATCGCCAGTGTTGGCACGCCGCAGCAGTTCAAGAGCGGCCGGCAACTGGCGGCCTGGCTTGGGCTTGTGCCGCGCCAATACAGCACCGGCGGCAAGACGCGACTGGGGCGCATCACCAAGCAGGGCGACAAATACCTGCGCACCTTGCTGATCCACGGCACGCGCGCGGTGCTGGCGGCGCTCAAGGACAAGCGTGACAAAACCAGCAACTGGCTGCGCGAGCTGATCGCACGGCGCGGTTACAAGCGCGCGGCGGTGGCGCTGGCGGCGAAGAACGCGCGCATCGTCTGGGCAATCCTGATGCGTGGCGAGGAGTACCGGCCGAAGGCCGCGTAACCATTACGCACGAGCGAAATCGTCTGCAAGAGAAAGGAGTAAGGCGCCGAATCACTGCAAGGGCAATGGATGATGAGTGGGTTCAGACCCGGGTGTGCACAATCTGTTTAACTCGATGGCCAACAAAGGCCGACTAACGAATGAGATCCACACCCAGCGCATTTTCATCAAGGCCAGGGCAAAGCCCGCAAACAGGCCGTATGTAGAGCCGCAGTCTATTTCCAACTCAAAAGCCAAAACCGTTGCTTTGATAGGGAGAGTCCATGTAGCAAACAGTAAAACAAGAGTCATGCCGATAAAAATTGCGGTTTCCATGCTCATATATGGCGCTCCTTCGTTCATTTGGCGGACGTGACACACGAAACTATCCACCCTTCACGCCTGCCGTCTTGCGTGGCCTCGATAGCGAGCGCGATACACGCGCCTATCAATCCGCACTTTAAAGCTTCCGCTGTACTCGCGGCGCGCTGGCGCGACCCGGAATAGGTTCCCCGCGCTTCTCGTAGCTCTGTCGCACGCCAGCCCATGCTTGTGCGAGTTGATTACGAGCTTCCTCCGGCGTGTCCGCAAAAGCAGACACGCTCGGCACTTCAACAAAGTGCGCCAGGTAGTCGTCCTCGTCGTCCTGGTATACATTGACGGTAAAACCGTCGAG
>DAIAMA010000288.1 GCA_027438535.1 bacterium | reverse complement strand
AGACCATCCAGGCCGTCGGTCAAATTCACGGCATTACTCGTGCCGACAATCACAAAGTACGCCAGCACCATGAAGCCGAAGGCGCCCAGGGGTATGGATACGGTTTTGAAGAAGGGCACGATCAACTCGGTATGCGCCGGAGCCGTGGCGCTGAACGTGAGAAATGCCGCCGCGATCAGCGCCACGATCGACTGCCAGAGCAGCTTGGTCCGTGCCGACAGGCCCTTGGGATTGCGATGCACGACCTTGCGGTAATCGTCTACCCAGCCCACCGCGCCAAAGCCCGCGGTGACCAGCAACACCACCCAGACGTGGCTATTTTTCAGATCTACCCACAATAGCGTCGCGACCAAAATCGCCACCAAGATCAGTGCGCCGCCCATGGTCGGCGTGCCGGCCTTGGTGAGATGCGTTTGCGGACCATCGTCGCGCACAGCTTGGCCGATTTTGTACGCGGCAAGCTTGCGTATCATGCCAGGGCCGACCACGAACGAAATCGCCAGCGCGGTCAGCGCCGCCAACACCGCGCGCAGCGTGATGTAGTTGAATACGTTGAAGGCACGCACATGCATGTCCTGGGCCAGCCATTGAAACAGCGCTAACAGCATTGCTTCATCCTCATGCCACCTCGAAGCTTTTCACGACCCGCTCCATTTCCATGAAGCGGGACCCTTTTATCAACACCGTTACCGTGGGCGACAGCCGGTTTTCCAAATCCGCGAGCAACTCTTGAATACGCTCGAAATGCCGGGCATGCGCGCCGAATGCTTGCACCGCATGGCTACTCATCTCACCCAGGCAAAACAGCGCATCGATGCCTTTTTCTTTCGCGTAGCAGCCGATTTCACCATGCAGCGCCGCACTCGATGCGCCCAACTCGCCCATATCGCCCAGCACCAGGATTTTTTCATTCTCGGCTTGCGCCAGCACGTCGATGGCGGCGCGCACCGAATCGGGGTTGGCGTTATAGGTATCGTCAATCAATGTTGCGCCGTGTAGCACCGTCTTGCGCTGCAAACGCCCGCGCACGCCATGAAAATCGCTCAAGCCGTGCGCGATCACCGGCGGCGCGATATGCACGGCCAGCGCCGCGGCACTGGCCGCCAGCGCATTGCGCACATTGTGCAAGCCCGGCACTTGCAGCCGCGCGTGTATCGAGGTTTGCGGCAGCGTGATCTCCAGCTGCGCCCCTTCCGCCAGCAGTGCGTAGCGCCCCGTCACCTGTGCCGGTTTTTCCAACCCGAAACCGATGATCTCGCGCCCGATGTTCGAAGCGCGCCACAGCGGCGCAAACGCATCGTCGGCATTGATCACGGCAATGCCGCCCGGGCGCAGGCCGGCGAAAATCTCGCCCTTGGCGCGCGCGATGTTTTCCAAACTGCCGACCTCTCCGACATGCGCCGATTGCGCGTTATTGACCAGCGCCACCGTGGGCGTGGCGAGATGCGTGAGATAGTCGATCTCGCCGAGATGATTCATCCCCATTTCGATCACCGCATAGCGGTGCGTGGCGCGCAGCCGCAACAGCATCAGCGGCACGCCGATGTCGTTGTTCAAATTGCCCTGCGTCGCCAGCACCGTCTCTGTCGTGTCGGTCGCGGCGCGCAGAATCGCGGCGAGCATTTCCTTCACCGTGGTTTTGCCGTTACTACCGGTAATGGCGATCACGGGAATATCGAAACGATTGCGCCACGCGGCTGCGAGCTTGCCCAGTCCAATCCGCGTATCCTCGACCACCAGCAAGGGCGCATCCGCGCCGACGCCCGATACCTGAGGCTTGAAGTCCGCGTCCACCATCGCCGCCGCCGCGCCGTTTTCCAGCGCGAGCCGCACGAAATCGTGACCATCGAAGCGTTCGCCGCGTAAGGCGACGAACAGCGCGCCGCGCTGCAGCGTACGGGTATCGGTGCCGACCGAGGAGAATGTCGCATCCGCGCCGCGCACTTCTGCGACAATGGCCCGCGCCGCTTCCGCGATGCGCATCATCGCCCGCTCTCCAATACCCGC
>DAIAMA010000287.1 GCA_027438535.1 bacterium | reverse complement strand
CACCAAGATAGCAATCGCAGCCAAGATCGCCCTGGCAGCGAGGCCAATCCGTTGGCGCTGAATTTTTTGGTTGTATGCGCGTCTGAGCCGAATAGCTCATCCAGAATCCGCAATGGCGCACGGCGCAAGGTTCGCGCCGCCGCCACCGCTTGCATCAGTTCGCGCCGTCCGGCACAAATCCGGCTGGTCGAGATAGACCGTGCTTTTCCAGAATTTCGGTAAATTGCGCGCTACGCAAAATCCTGGATAATTCGTCTCGCGCTTTGAGTTGTTTTGCGTTCCAGTTTCCCTTGAGCGCCACCACTTCGCGCACGCCTACTTTCGTTCCGGGAAGCGGCTGAGGGTTTTCCACCGTTCCGCCCAGCGGCACCAGGTCAAAGGTATCCGGGAACGTCTGCTTGGTGTAGAGGGCCAGGTGATAAAGAAACACGGCGGCGTCTGCCTTGCCGTAGGCAACCGACCAAGGTTCGTCGCGATGGTGGATGCGCGCGCCTTCGAGCCATTTATCTCGATCATGGCTCGCGCCGTTGAACAGCACATTGATAAGCTTTTCAGCGGTCCAGCCTTTCGGCGGATGCGGGTCAAGCCGGGCGATGTTGTAAATGGCTTCCGCGTAAGTATTGAATGCGCCCGGTTCCAGTGTGACGTTCGGCGTAATGAGCCTCACACCCTTACGCCCCAAATCCCATACGGACTTAATGTGCTTTGGGTTGCCATGCTTGACCAGGATCACTTCGCCGCGATCTTGGTATATCGGGTAAGCGGGCCCGTCTGTGACGCCGGATGCAATCAACTTGTCGATTACGCGCTTCGAGGCTACCGCAACAGAGGGCATGCATGTCGCGTACAGATTACCGAACTGGAGCACGCCATTTTTCAACTGGGGAATCACTACCGGCGGGCTGGTGGTATAAAAGGCGTTATGCAGCGGGTCGCTCTCGAACTTAGCGAGAAGCTTCGGCCAAATATCGTGCAGCGCCATGTGGTAGTTACCCTCGGTGGACAACACCAGATCGCATGCATCAATGGTGCCATGAAAATCCCACAGCGAGTCCGCGGTCGGATCGTCCAAATTCGGTTTTTTGATGCCTTGATCCGTCGGCCATTGCAATAGCTTGGGGGTATCGACAACCGGGGTTCCGGTAATCTTCGGGATCGCGGCCAATGAGGCGTTTGCTAAAACAGATAAGCCAATTATGACGAGGGTTGCGGTTATTTTATTGGTTGTCATGCCCTTCCTTTCGTGATTAAAAACATTTGAAAATAGATTATTTTAGTGTGCCAAGCATTAGAATCAGTAGAACCATCCACCACGGCTTACCTGTTACGCTGCCGTGAATAAGATCGGCCAGCCAACCGGCCAAGCCCGACTGAGCCATGGCGGCTGTCATGGTCAATGCTCCGCCGAGCAATAGGAAGGTGCCCCACATGGTACGGTCCTGCACCTCTTTCCACTTGAACGGAAACAGCCCCGGAGTAAAAAGCACCACCATGCCGATGAGGCCGATAATCCCGAGTTGGAAATGATGCAATGAATAGATCGGGCTGCCCTTGCCCATGGCGAAGACCAGGGCGATGGCAGTGAACAGAATCAGTAATGTCCACTCGCCGCGCGACATTGGCCCGAGTTCCTTGTGCATGCCGTGGATCTTGCTGTAGCCGCCGGCGATCTCGATGCCCTTGGTCTTGAAGTGATATCTCACCCACCACTGGGTCAGGACGAACATTCCCAAGTAAGGAAACTGCAGCAGCATCCAATCCAGATAGCCGATATTGAAGCCGGCCTTCCCAAATATGCCGACCATGATCAAATTGGGCAGATGTGCCGTCATGATGAACACGCCGCAAATCATGGTGCCGTATACCAGCGACTGAATCACGATCGCCTTCTTCGCTTCCTGCTCCTTCGGGGTATCGCCCAGCAGGTTGATCACGCCGTTCACTACCGGCAACAAGGTCGCCGCGCGAGCATTTGCCGCAGGAATGAAAAACGCCAGCAGCACGTTGACGCCGA
>DAIAMA010000286.1 GCA_027438535.1 bacterium | reverse complement strand
AAATCAACACCACCATCAACCATATCTGGTACGGATTCAGCGTGCTATAGGGCCCATAGTTTTGGTTGGGAAGCACGGGCAGCACAACGAAGGTGACCACCGCGAATTGCAGCATGGAGACCAGATCGCGCCGGGTGAGGCTTTTCGATATGCCTTGCAGCTCGGTTTTAAAGTAAAGCAACGCCGTTGTCAGAATCGCTAGCATGATCGCAAGGGTTTGCTCCTCGTACCAAACCAATGCGCCCAGCCCAAAGCACACGAGCAGCGCGACTTGCGTCGTGGTACCGGGCTCATCGTCTTTTTCGCCGAGATAGGCGCCGAGAATAAACGCACCCACTGCGAGCAAGGCCGCGGCCAAAAACCAAGGCGCGTTCGTTTTGTCGGTGAGCAAGGCGGCCAAAGTGCCGAGCAAGGCGGTGAGGGCGAAAGTGCGCAAGCCGGCCTTGGCGTTCTCCTTGCGTTCGCGCTCCAAGCCGATCAGCAGGCCCAATGCCAAGCTGGTGGCGAAGGTGAAGAGCTGTTGAATTGTGGGATCGTTCAAGAAGGGGAACTGCATGCCGTTTCCCAGTGTTGAAGAATAAGTTGCAAGCTGCGCCGGCCGTTAAACTCATTCACGTCCAGGCGATACACTGCGTCGATTTCCGCGGGCAGCGTTTCCGCTCTAAAAAATAGCATGGCTTCGAATTGCGCGCCCTCGCGTTCGAGTTTGAGTTTGGTGTGCTTCTCGCCCACGATGCGTTGGCTCACCACGATGAAGCGATCCACAAATTGCGGTTCGGGGAAGCCTTGTCCCCATACTTGGCGGGTCAGCGCTTGGGCGGTGTCGAGTTGCGCATCGAGCAGGGGCAGCGAGCCGTCGGTCTCGATACTGCGCGCGAGTTGGGCGGGGGTGAGCCATTCAGTGGCGACGGCCTTGAATGCGGCTTCGAACCGCGTGAAATCGGCTTCATCCAAGGTCACGCCTGCCGCCATGGCGTGGCCGCCGAATTTCTTGAGCAAGCTCGGATGGCGTTTTGACACAAGATCCAAGGCATCGCGCAAATGAAATCCGGCGATGGAGCGCCCCGAGCCTTTTAATTCTCCCGCGCCGCCGCGGGCGAAGGCGATGACCGGCCGGTGATATTTTTCTTTGAGGCGCGAGGCAAGAATGCCGATCACGCCTTGATGCCAGGCCGGGTCGTATATGCTCAGCGCGGAATGCGTTCCCATTTCTATTTTGTCCAATTGCGCGAGCGCGGTCTCGGTCATACCGGCTTCGATCTCGCGTCGTTCGCGGTTTAATTCGTCCAATTTGATCGCGCAGGCTTGCGCATGGATTTCATCATCCGTCGTCAGGAGCGCAATGCCCAGCGCCATGTCGGTCAGGCGGCCTGCCGCATTGAGGCGCGGCCCCAGCGTGAAGCCTAAATCCCAAGTCGATGCGCGCTGCGGATTGCGCCCGGCGACTTGATACAAGGCACGAATCCCCGCGCAAGCTTGGCCGCCGCGAATGCGCTTAATGCCTTGACTCACCAAGACACGATTATTGTCGTCGAGGCGCACCACATCGGCGACGGTGCCGAGTGCGACGATATCCAATAACTTAGCCAGATTGGGTTCGGGGCGATTTTTAAATGCGCCGCGTTCGCGCAACTCGGCGCGCAAGGCGAGCATGACGTAAAACATCACGCCCACCCCGGCGAGATTTTTACTCGCGAAGCTACAGTCCGGCTGATTCGGATTCACGATCAGTTCGGCATCGGGCAAGGTCTCGCCAGGCAAATGATGATCGGTGACGAGGACTTGTATGCCGAGCCGGTGTGCCTCTTCTATCCCGGCATGACTGGCGATGCCGTTATCGACTGTGATGATGATATCTGGCTTGGTTTCCGCCGCTAAACGCACGATCTCCGGCGTTAAGCCATAACCGTACTCAAACCGATTCGGCACCAGATACTCGACTGCCGCGCCGAATTCGCGCAACGCGCGCAAGCCCACCGCGCACGCCGTTGCGCCATCGGCATCGTAGTCGGCGACGATCAATAAGCGCTTATGCCGGT
>DAIAMA010000285.1 GCA_027438535.1 bacterium | reverse complement strand
CAGTTGTTGAAGAGCGAACTATTGGCCACGCCGATGTCGATCAGCTTGTATTGCATCGCGTTCAATACCGCGTTCGAATCGCTGTAGTAAGTCACGCTTTTGAAGTATTTCGCCGGATCGATTCCCATGTTTTTCAACTCGGTCAATGCCAGTTGGGTGATCATCGCGTCTTTCTCGTAAAAGCCGATGCGCTTGCCTTTCATGTCTTCGGGAAAAGCGATATTGGTGTCCGCCATGGCCATGAAGGAAGCCGAGAGCAAGCCGGGGATTTTCGCCACGGGCTCATAGCCTGCGGTGAAATGCGCCTTCATCACCATCGATGGCGGCGCATAGAGAAAGTCGAAGCGCTTTTCGGCGGCTTTTTTCATGTACTCGTCGTAAGTCTTGACCGCCTCGATCCGCACCGGTTTTTTGAGCATCTTGCCGAGGTAAGTAGTGAGTCCCTGGTAATCGCGCACCACCAGAATCGGATTCTTCACATAGTCTTGCACGCCCAAGATGTAATAGTCGGCGGCACGCGCCGGCAAACACACGAGCCCTGTCAGCACCGCAAGTAGCATCAGGCCAAATTTCATCATTGTCTCCTATCGTTATATTTCGTCACCGCTGACGAAAGCTCGCCGCGCAGACCTTACCCGTCCAGGGAAAAAACCTGAAACATGAACAAGTTCCAGCTAATTACATGATGCTTGGCTAGCTATGTCAAGCAAATACCAGACCATCGCCCATGCGCCGGCAGGCGGGCAAGACATGCTCGCCCCTACACCTTTAGGTATTGCTCGGCCCGCGCCAGCCAACGCGCGAGGTGCCGCTCCGCGACCGGCGCATCCGTACGCAGCATTTTTTCGGCAACGGCGCGCGCTTGCGCCAGCATCGCATGATCGCGCTCGATGTCCGCGATTTTCAGCATCGGCACTCCACTTTGGCGCGCGCCGAGAAACTCTCCCGGGCCGCGCAACGTCAAATCCTGCCGCGCTATTTCAAAACCATCGGTCTGTTCATAGATAATCTTTAGCCGCGCCTTGGCCATATCCGACAACGGCGGGGAATACAGCAAAATGCAGGCGCTTTTCGCCGCGCCGCGCCCTACCCGGCCGCGTAATTGATGTAATTGCGCCAGCCCCATGCGTTCGGCGTGCTCGATTACCATCAAACTCGCATTGGGCACATCCACGCCTACTTCAATAACGGTTGTCGCCACCAATAGTTGAATCGCTCCGGCTTTAAACGCACTCATGGCCTCGGCTTTTTCCTTTGCCTTCAAGCGCCCATGCACCAAACCCACCTTAAGATCGGGAAAGGTAGCGCTGAGTCGCGCATAAGTATCCAGCGCGGTTTGTAATTGCAACTTCTCGGATTCTTCGATCAATGGGCACACCCAATACGCTTGCCGGCCGCTAGCGCATGCCTCGCGGACGCGCTCAATCACCTCATCGCGGCGCGTGTCCTCCACCAGCTTAGTCACAATCGGCGTGCGCCCCGGCGGTAGCTCATCAATCACCGATACATCGAGATCGGCGTAATAGCTCATCGAGAGCGTGCGCGGAATCGGCGTCGCGCTCATCATCAATTGGTGCGGGTTCACGCCTTTGTTGTGCAAGGCCAAACGCTGTTCGACGCCGAAGCGATGCTGCTCGTCCACCACCGCCAGCCCCAAGCGCGCGAATGTCACTTGCTCTTGAAACAGCGCATGCGTGCCGACCGCGAGCTGCGCTTCGCCGCTCGCGACTTGTGCTAGCATTTCATCGCGCGCGCGCTTCGGCACGCTGGCCGCGATCCACGCCACGCGAATACCGAGCGGGCTGAGCCATTCGTGCAGCTTGCGATAGTGCTGCTCGGCGAGAATTTCGGTCGGCGCCATGACCGCCGCCTGAAATTCGTTTTCGATCGCTTGGGCGCAGGTCAGCGCGGCGACGATAGTCTTGCCGCTGCCGACATCGCCTTGCAGTAAACGCTGCATCGGATGGCAGGCTGCCAAATCGCGGCTGATTTCATCGAAGGCGCGGCGCTGCGCACCCGTCAATTCGAACGGCAGCGCCACCAGCAAGGCTGCGGTCAACGTCTTTTTGGGCGGCAAGGCCGGGG
>DAIAMA010000284.1 GCA_027438535.1 bacterium | reverse complement strand
GATTGATGGTGTATTTCGCGAGGTAGCGTTTGACGCGGAAGTTATCGTTGCGCGTGCTGTCGGGGGTAAGGCTGCCGCGCTGAATTTTCATTTTGTGCGCGGTCTGCCAGGTGCGGATAATCACTTCTCCCACGCGCCCCATGGCTTGCGAGTCGGAGGACATCATGGAGAACGCGCCCAGGTCGTGCAGAATATCTTCCGCCGCGATGGTCTCGCGCCGGATGCGCGACTCGGCGAATGCGATGTCTTCAGCGATCGCCGGGTCGAGATGATGGCACACCATAAGCATGTCGAGATGCTCGTCTATGGTGTTGACCGTATAGGGCCGCGTCGGATTGGTGGACGAAGGTAAGACATTGGCCTGGCCCACCGCCTTGATAATATCCGGCGCGTGGCCGCCGCCCGCACCTTCGGTGTGAAAAGTGTGGATGGTACGATCTTTAAAAGCAGCGAGCGTGGTTTCCACAAAGCCCGATTCGTTCAGGGTATCGGTATGGATTGCGACCTGCACATCCATTTCATCGGCCACAGCCAGGCAATTGTCGATGGCGGCGGGCGTGGTGCCCCAATCCTCGTGCAGCTTCAAGCCGATAGCGCCCGCGGCCACCTGTTCGCGCAGCGGCTCCGGCAGCGACACATTGCCCTTGCCGAAAAATCCCAAATTCATCGGGAAAGCCTCCGCCGCCATCAGCATCGAATGCAGATGCCACGGCCCCGGCGTGCAAGTGGTGGCGAAAGTGCCGGTGGCGGGGCCGGTGCCGCCACCCAGCATGGTGGTCACGCCCGACATCAAGGCCTCCTCGATTTGCTGCGGGCAGATGAAGTGAATATGGCTGTCGATGCCGCCCGCGGTGACGATCATGCCCTCGCCCGCGATGATCTCGGTGCCCGCGCCGATGGGGATGGTGATGCCGGGCTGAATATCCGGATTGCCGGCTTTACCGATCGCGGAAATGCGCCCGGCCTTGATGCCGATGTCGGCCTTGATGATACCCCAGTGATCGACGATCAGCGCATTGGTAATCACCGTATCGGCCACCTCGGCGGAAACGCGTTGGCCCTGCCCCATACCATCGCGGATCACTTTGCCGCCGCCGAACTTCACCTCCTCGCCATAGATTGTGTAATCCTGCTCTACCTCGATCCACAGCTCGGTGTCGGCGAGGCGCACGCGGTCGCCCACGGTGGGGCCGAACATTTCGGCATAAGCCTGGCGGGTGATTTTCATTCGAGCTCCCCCATCACTTTACCGGAAAAGCCATAGACTTTGCGCTCGCCGCCGAGCGCGACGAGCTCTATGGTGCGCGCTTGTCCCGGCTCGAAACGCACCGCAGTGCCGGCGGCGATATTAAGCCGCATGCCGCGCGCTTTCTCACGCTCAAAGGCGAGCGCGGCATTGGTTTCGAAGAAGTGATAATGCGAGCCGATCTGAATCGGCCGGTCGCCGGTATTCGCGACAGAGAGCGTGAGCGTCGCCCGCCCGACATTGAGTTCGATTTCACCGGGCTCGATCAACATTTCACCAGGGATCATTGGCCGCTCCTAGAGGATGGGGTTGTGCACGGTGACGAGCTTGGTGCCATCGGGGAAGGTCGCTTCCACCTGAATTTCCGGAATCATTTCCGGCACGCCCTCCATCACCTCATCGCGCCGCAGCAAGGCGGTGCCAGTGCTCATCAACTCGGCCACGCTCCGGCCATCGCGCGCGCCTTCCATGATAGCGGCGCTGATGAAGGCCACGGCTTCCGGGTAATTCAATTTCAAGCCGCGGTCTTTGCGCCGCTCGGCAAGCAGCGCGGCGGTGAAGATCAGCAATTTATCTTTTTCGCGGCGAGTTCATCAAGCGCGGCGCGGGCGAGCACATGGAGCGGGACAGCGTGCGCGATCTACTCGCGGTATGATGTAGGAACGGCTTGAACCATAAGCATGCTCGGCGGGATTAAGATTAAGAATAAAAGCGATCACCGCAAAGAAATCGGGGGGGTTTGCGTCTTTTGCGGTAAAAATGTCTTTTGCTTTTCCTCCCCGTATTCTGTGTTTAGCCGTTTATAGGGTCATCGCCTGATGCTAATCGAAGCACCCCACATCACCACCGGCTGGCGCGCCGAACT